>BBBL01000521.1 GCA_001311545.1 Thermus kawarayensis JCM 12314
CTCCAGTGGGCCTTCGGGGGGGACCTCCTCTGGGGCTGGCGGCGGGCCCTCCTCCTCGGGGCGGGGGTCCCCACCCTGTACCTCTGGGCGGCGGACCTTTACGCTATAGGGAATGGGATCTGGTGGATCTCCCCCCGGTACACCCTGGGCCTTGGGGTCCTGGGCCTCCCCCTGGAGGAGATGCTCTTCTTCCTCTTCACCAACCTGGCCGTGGTCCAGGGTCTCCTCCTCGCCTGGCACCCCGAGGCCCTGAAGCGCCTAAGATAGCCCCGTGGCAGACCGCTGGGAGAACCTGAAGAAAAGGCCCGTGGGGAAGGCCCTCCGCCTCCTGGTGGAGGGCTTCCTCCTCCGGAGCCTCAAGGGGAGCCTCCGGGGGGTCTACCTCCGGGGGGAAGTCCCGGAAGGTCCCCTGGTCCTAGCCCCAAACCACCACAGCTTCTTTGACGGCCACCTGGTGTGGCTCCTGGGGAGGCTCTACCGGAGGCCCACCACCCTCCTGGTGGCCGAGGAGAACGTGAGGGCCTTCCCCGTGCTGAAGCTTGCCGGGGCCCTGGAGGCGGGAAGGGTCCGGGAGGCCCTAAGGAGCTCAGGCGGGGGGAGTGGGTGGCCTCTTCCCCGAGGGCGGGATGGCCTACCCCGGCCCCTTGCGCCCCTCAAGCCGGGGGCGGGGTGGCTTGCGGGGAAGGCAGAGGTGCCCCTGCTCCCCGTGGCCCTGAGGGTGGTCCTCCGGGGCCACGAGCACCCCGAGGCCTTCCTCTGGGTGGGAAGGCCCCTTCCCCCTGAAGGGGACCTGGGAGGGGCCTTGGGGAAACTTCTGCAGGAGCTTGACGCCCTCCTGGCCAAGACCCACCCCAGGGAGGTGCCGGAAGGCTTTAGGGAGGTGCTTCGGGGAAGGCGGAGCCTGGAGGAATGGATTCACCCCCTGGTGAGGCTTCTCCCATGACCGGGGACCTCTTCTTCTTGGGGGTCTTCCTCTTCCTCCTCCTGAGGTGGCTCGCCCTCCTCTATAACCTCCTCGCCTTCCCCCGCCTGAGGCCCCGCCCCACGCCCCCGAGGCCCACGGCCTCCCTCCTCGTCCCGGCAAGGAACGAGGCGGAGAACCTAAAGAGGACCCTCCCCGCCCTCCTCCGCCAGGGGGCCCTGGAGGTC
>BBBL01000522.1 GCA_001311545.1 Thermus kawarayensis JCM 12314
CTCAAGGCCCGCTTCGGGGCCCACGAGGTCATCAACACCATCATGTTCAACTACATCGCCGCAAGCCTCTTTCTCTTCCTCATCTCCGCCAACGAGTACAAGTTCTTCGGGAAGACCCTGTACCTCCCCTTCAAGTACCCGGGGTACGAGGCCAGGAGCTACGAGATTCGGCCCGAGGCCCGCATCCCCCACTGGACCGAACTCCTGGCCCCCGGGGGGGAGCTTTCCCTCGCCCTTCCCCTGGCCCTTCTCCTGGGCCTTTTGGGCTACTTCCTGGTGCGGAAGAGCCTGGGCACCGGGTCCTGGCCGCCCTTTTCCTCGGGTTCCTGGGCTACGGGGTGGGGGGCTTCTCCCGGGGCCGCACGTGGCCTTCGGGCCCGACCTCACCTCGGTGCGCCTGAACGGGGCCTTCCTCCTCGCCCTTCTCGCCCTCCTCCTCTTCCACCTCTACGTCTTCCGCCACGTGGGGGGGTACGAGCTCCGCGCCTGGGCCTCGCCCCTAAGGCGGCGGAGTACGGGGGGGTGAACCCGGGGAGAAAGGTGGTCTGGATCATGTTCCTGGCGGGGGCCCTGGCGGGCCTGGCCGCCACCCACTACGTCCTGGGCGGGGGGATTGACGAGTACCGGCTGAAGCAGTCCCTCCCCTACTCCGTGGGCTTTGACGCATCGCCGTGGCCCTCATGGGCCAGAACACCCCCTTGGGGTGGGGCTCGCCGCCTGGCTTTTCGGCATCCTCCTCACCGGGGGGCTTCAGGTGAACCTGCAACTGGGCATCAGCCGGGAGCTGGTGGCGGTATTGCAGGCCCTCATCGTCCTCTTCATCGCCGCCGGGGGCTTCCTCCCCCGCTACTTCACCGATCCCTTGCGGGCCGCCGAGGTGGAGCTTCGGGAAGAGGGGGTGCGCTGATGGACACGGCCTTCCTGATCGCCCTTTTCTTCTCCACCCTGCGCCAGACCACGCCCCTGCTCCTCACCGCTTTGGGGGGATGTTCTCGGAGAGGAGCGGGGTGGTGAACATCGCCCTGGAGGGCATTATCCTCTTTGGGGCTCTCACGGCCGCGGTGGTGGTGGAGCGCTTGGAGGCCGCCCTGGGCCCCGGGCCCCACCCCTGGCTCCCCTGGGTGGGGGTGGTGAGCGCCATGGG
>BBBL01000523.1 GCA_001311545.1 Thermus kawarayensis JCM 12314
TTCCCTTCTCCGGAGGGGAGGCCCGCTTTGTGGAAGAAGAGGGGCGTCTAGAGCTTCGCCCGGGTCCGGGGGAGGTGGTGGTGGCCCAGGGGGCGGTGCGGGTCAAGGGAAGCCGCTTACGCTACCACAACGACACCGGGGAAGCGCTTTTGGAGGGGCCCCTGGAGGTGGAGCGCCAGGGGGAGAAGCCCCTCACCGGCAAGGCGGGAAGCCTCCGCTACCTCCTGGACGAGGACCGCCTCTGGCTCCTGGGCGGGGTGACCTTCGCCCAGGGGGGGCGCACCACCCGGGCGGAGAAGGCCCTCCTTCAAGAGAAGGAGGGGTACGCCTACCTTTACGGCGGGGTGGAAAGCCGGGACGAGAAGGGCTTTGTCCGGGGCGAACGGGTGCGCTACGCCCTAAGGACCGGGGAGGTGGTGGTGCTTTCCCGGGTGGCGGGGGAGTTCCGGGAGTAGGGGCCTAATGCCACCCCATGCTGGCTTGGGCCAGCATGGGGGCCCCTAGGCGGGCTTCCCCGAGCCGGTAGGGCGAAGGAAACAGGAGGGTATTAAGTACCGCAAGCCAGAGCGGGGTATTTAGGCGGTGATGCCGGCCATGAGGAGGCCCAGCCGTTCCTCCGTGGCTCCCCGGGGGAAAGTTCCCCCACGATCCTTCCCCCGTGCATCACCAGGATCCGGTCGGAGAGGGCCAGGACCTCGGAGAGGTCGGCGGAGACCAGGAGCACCGCCATCCCCTGGTCCCGGGCCTCCACCAGCTGGCGGTGGATGAACTCAATGGCTCCCACGTCCACGCCCCGGGTGGGCTGGGCGGCGATGAGGAGCTTAGGGGCTCTAAGGAGCTCCCTTCCCACCACGATCTTTTGCTGGTTGCCCCCCGAGAAGCGCCGGGCGGAGAGGGCGGTGGAGCGGGGCCTCACGTCAAAGCGTTCCACCAGGCGCTGGGCGTGGGCCTCGAGGGCCCCCTCCTCCAGGAAGCCCAGGAACCCCCGGAAGGGCGGGCGGTGGTGGTCCCCGAGGACGGCGTTTTCTTTCACGGAAAAGTCCAGGACCAGGCCGCGGAGGAGCCGGTCCTCGGGGATGTGGCTCACCCCCAGCTCCCGCACCCCCCGGGCCCATGGGGGGGAGGGGCTTGCCCAG
>BBBL01000524.1 GCA_001311545.1 Thermus kawarayensis JCM 12314
CGCCCCCAGCCCCCAGGAGAAAGGTCAAACCCGCGAGGAGGGGCCAGGGGGGGAAGTAGGGCGGTCCCCAGGAGGCCTAGCCCTGCGAGGCCCAGGGCGAGCCTCAGGGTACCTCCTTCACCTAACCGCCCCAGGACCGCCCCTACCAGGAGCCCTCCCAAGGCCCCCCCGAGGCTCTGGACTGCGCCCAGGAGGCCCAGGACCCAGGAGGCCTCCCCCAGGCCCCGCAGAACCACAAAGGCAGGAGGCCGGCGAAGAAGGCGTAGGCCAGGCCCAGGAGGGCCTCCTGGAGCAGGAGAGGACGGAGGGAGGGGCTTTCCCAAAGGAAGCGCAAGCCCAAGAGGCTTCCCCCTCTGGTCTCACCGGGGACCTTGGGGGCAGGGGAAGGGCGCGGTAGAGCCCGGCCGCGAGGAAGAGGAGCCCGCTTCCCAGGCCAACAGTCCAGGGGCGGCTTCGGGTGAAAAGGAGACCCGCGGCCAGGTCAGAAAGGGCGTCGGCGGCGGTGTAGAGGGCCCCCAGCTGCCCCCGGGCCCGGGCCAGGGCCTCTTTGGGGAGGAGGTCGGCGAGGAGGGCCCCGGCGGCCACCATCCGCAGGGCCTCCAGGAAGGCGAAGAGGAAACCCAAGAGATAGAGGGGGAAGAGGACGGGGATGACGAGGAGAGGAAGGAGGGCCAGGGTGAGCCCTCCCTGGCCCAAGGCGGCCAGGAGGAGGAGCCTTCCCCTGGGCCACCGGTCGGCCAGATGCCCCCCGTAGAGGGCGAAGAGGGGCTCGGCCAGGAGGCGGAAGGCCAGGGCTAAGCTGGCCTCTAGGGGCTCAAGGCCCCAAGAGCGGTGAGGGCGGCGTGGGCGAAGTAGAAGAACCCCGCCCCGAAGAGGCGGAAGCTTCCAGCCAGAGGAGGAGGGCCAGCGTCATGCGCTTACAGGTTAACCGGAAACGGACCAAAAACGAGAAGGGGTAGATTCTCCTTGTCCAAGATTCCTACTCTACTTCTTGCCTTAAGGTCTCCAGTCGCCTAGGGTGGAGGGGTCCTAAGGCGAAGGGAAGAAGGACCAGGAATCCCAAGGCTCCTAGGAGGAGGGGCAGGGTTGGATCCCCCTTGCCCAGGACCCCCGCCCCCCAGGCCCCCCAGGG
>BBBL01000525.1 GCA_001311545.1 Thermus kawarayensis JCM 12314
TGAAGGTTGACTACCTCATCGTGGGCGCGGGGTTCACCGGGGCCACCTTGGCGGAGCGGCTGGCCTCGGCGGGAAAGCGGGTCCTGGTGGTGGACCGGAGGGACCACATCGGGGGGAACGCCTACGACGAGATGGAGCCCCATGGGGTTCTGATCCACCGCTATGGCCCCCACATCTTCCACACCAACAGCAAAAAGGTCTTTGACTACCTCTCCCAGTTCACCGAGTGGCGCCCCTACTACCACCGGGTGCGGGCCGTGGTGGAGGGTAAGGAGGTCCCCCTCCCCTTCAGTCTCGCCACCCTCCGCGCCCTCTTCTCCCCAAGGGTTGCCGACCGCCTGGAGGAGAAGCTCATGGCCCGCTTCGGCTACGGGGCCCGGGTTCCCATCCTCCGGCTCAAGGAGGAGGAAGACCCGGACCTGAGGTTCCTGGCGGACTACGTCTACCGCAACGTCTTTGAGGGGTACACCCTGAAGCAGTGGGGCCTGCGCCCCGAGGAGCTCTCCCCTTCGTCACCGCACGGGTGCCGGTCCTGGTGAGCTACGACACCCGTTACTTCCAGGACACCTACCAGGCCATGCCCAAGGAGGGCTACACCGCCCTCTTCCGCCGGATGCTCGGCCACCCCAACATCAAGCTCCTCCTCCAAACCGACTGGAAGGAGGTGGAAGGGGAGGTGCGCTTTGACCGCCTCGTCTTCACCGGGCCCATAGACGAGTTCTTCGGCTACCTTCACGGAGCCCTGCCCTACCGCTCCCTAAGCTTCCGGATGGAGTTCCATCCCAAGCCCTGGGCGCAGGAGGTGGGCACGGTGAACTACCCCAACGAGCACCCCTACACCCGGGTCACGGAGTTCAAGCACCTGACGGGGCAGGACTACCTCCCCCACTCCACCCTGTGCTACGAGTACCCCGAGGCCTACGAGCCTGGAGGAACGAGCCCTACTACCGGTGCCCAGGGAGGAGAACGAGGAGCGCTACCGGAGGTACCTGGAGGAGGCGAAACAGCTCAAGGGGGTTTATTTCGCGGGAAGGCTTGGGGACTATCGCTATTACAACATGGACCAGGCGGTGGCCCGGGTCCTGAAGCTCTTTGAGGAGTTGACCCATGGGTGAAAAGGTTTGCGCGGT
>BBBL01000526.1 GCA_001311545.1 Thermus kawarayensis JCM 12314
CCCACCGCCACCAGGTCGGCGAAGCCCTCCCCCGCCTCCCGGTAAAGCCCCGCCTGGGGGTACTGGTAAGCCAGGCCCCGGTCGTCCCCTAGAGGGTCCTGGAAGAGAAAGAGCACGCCCACCTTTATACCAGGGAAAGGAGGGCCGCCACCACCTTCCTGGGGTCGTGCTGGGCCAGGGGGCCCTCCTCCCGGAAGTCCCCGGTGAGGACCCGGACCCCGTCCAGGGCGAAGGGCTTGGAGTCAAAGGCCACGGGGTAGCGGCCCTCCTGGGCGTAGCGCCTTTGCACCTCCTCGGGGATGGGGGCGGTGTGGACCAGGACCACCTCCGGCCTGCGCCCCAGGTGGTAGGCGATGGCCTTGTAATGGTCGTAGGCGGTGTAGCCCTCGGTCTCCCCGGGCTCGGTCATGAGGTTGACCACGTAGCCAAAGGCGCTTGGCCTGGGTCAGGGCTTCCTTGAGGGGCAGGAAGCTGGGAATCACGCTGGTGTAGAGGCTCCCTGGCCCCAGCACCAAAAGCTCCGCCCGGCGGAGGGCTTGGAGGGCTTCCGGCATCACCTCCCGGGGTTCGGGCCACAAGAAGACCTCCCGGATTCGGCCTCCCCGGCGCGGACGGCCACCTCCCCCTCCACCTCGGCCCCGTCCTGGAAGCGGGCCCTAAGGCGCACCGCCTCCGGTGTGCTGGGGAGGACCTGTCCCCTGAGGTTCAGGATGGCGTTGGCCTCCCGGATGGCCTCGGCGAACTCCCCCGCAACCTCGTTGAGGGTCACCAGGAAGAGGTTGCCGAAGGTGTGCCCCCGCACCTCCCCTCGGTCAAAGCGGTGCTCCAGAAGCCGGGGCAGGGCGGGGTGGTCGGAAAGCGCCGCCAGGCAGTCCACCAGGTCCCCCATGGCGGGGAGGCCAAAGCTTAGCCTAAGCCGCCCCGTGGACCCCCCGTCGTCGGTGACGGCCACGATGGCGGTGGTGTGGGCGGTGTGCTCCTTTAGACCTTTGAGGACCCGGGAGAGGCCTGTGCCCCCGCCAAAGGCCACCACCCTGGACCCCGCTCCAGCCTTCGGCGCACGTAGACCCTTTCCGGGACCTCCTCGGGCCGGGTGAAGGCGGAGAGCATGCTCCGGTTCATGGCCCGGA
>BBBL01000527.1 GCA_001311545.1 Thermus kawarayensis JCM 12314
CAAAGACCCGCTCCTTGGGCACGGCGATCACCGCCAGGTCCACCGGCCCCGGGAGCTTTCCACGCTGGGGTAGGCGAGGAGGGGCCCCACCGTGCCGCCCTCCTTCCCGATGGCCTCGTTCACCGGGAAGACCGGCCCCTGGAAGCGGCCGAAGATCAGGTTTTCCAGGACGCGGTAGCCGATGCTCTCCGGGTCGCGGCTCGCCCCCACCACCGCCACCCCCCGGGGGAAGAAGAAGGGGTGAAGGCTGGCGATGGTGGAGACCTTCTCCCGCCACTCAAAGCGCCTGGCCGCCTCCTCCTCCATGAGGATCTCAAAGACCACCTCCACCTCCCCCCCCTCCCGGTGGGCCCGCACCCGGAAGCCGCTTTCCTGGAAGACGCTGAGCATCTGCTTGTTCTCCGCCAGGACGAAGGCCTGGAAGCGGCGCACCCCCCGCTTGGCGGCGATGAGGGCGAGCCTCTCCAGAAGGAGGGTGCCGAGGCCCTTCCCCTGGTAGGCGTCCTCCACCAGGAAGGCCACCTCGGCGGTGTCCTCCCCCTTGACCCGGACGTACTCCCCCGTGGCCACCATCCTCAGGGGTTCCCCGGCCAGGACCACGAGGGTGACCTTCTCCTCCTCGGGCTTGGCCGAGAGGAGGAGCTGTGCGGCCTTTTCCGGGGAGATGGGGGAGAAGAAGCGCATGCGCAAGGACTCGGGGGAAAGCCGCCTCAGGAACTCCACGAAGAGGGGGAGGTCCTTTTTCGTGGCCCTGCGGAGGAGGGCGGTGCGCCCGTCCTTGAGGAGGACGGGGCCCTCCTCGAGGCCGTGCTGGGGGGTGGGGGGCGGGACATAGCCCATGCCCCTATTTTCCCCTAAAGGGCTCGTGCCCCCGCACCACGAGGAGCCGGATCCCGTGGGCGGAAAGAAGTTCCCGGTAGCGGAGGGCCCTTTCCAGGGCGGGGGCTTGCCGTGGACGGGCCTTCCCCTCTCCCCGGGGAAGAGGAAGTAGCCCTCGGGGAGGAGGACCAAAAGCCCCTCCCGGGCGCGGCGCGCCCCCCTAAGCGCCGCCTTTAGGAAGGCCTCCTCCGCCTTCTGGGTGAGGAGGACGTAGGTGCTCCCCCAGGGGGCCGGGGGCGGGAGGAGG
>BBBL01000528.1 GCA_001311545.1 Thermus kawarayensis JCM 12314
CGCCCGGAGCCTGGCCGAGGCTTACCGCCTCCTGGGGGAGGGCGAGCCTGAGGTCCTGGTGGTGGACGTGCGGCTGCCGGAGGGGGAGGATGCGGCTTCCGCTTCGCCGAGGAGGTGCGGCGGGCGGGTTACCGGGGCGGCATCCTCTTCCTCACCGCCCGGGACGCCCTGGAGGACCGCGTGCGGGGCCTGGACCTGGGCGGGGACGATTACCTGGTGAAGCCCTTCCACCTGGAGGAGCTCTTGGCCCGGGTGCGGGCCTGGCCCGCCGGGGGGCCTCCTTCAAGGGAAGGGTTTTGGAGCGGGGTCTCCTGCGGGTGGACTTCGCCCGCCGCCGGGTCTTTTGGGGGGACCGGGAGGTGGTCCTTTCCCCCAAGGAGTTCGCCCTCTTGGAGCTCCTCTCTCTTTACCCCGACAAGGCCTTTTCCAGGGAGGAGCTTCTGGAGCGGGTCTTTCCCGGGGCGGAGTCGGAGGCCATCCTCCGGGTGTACGTGCAACGCCTGCGGCAGAAGCTCGCCCCCTGGGTGGTGGAGCGGGTGCCCGGGGGGTACCGGTTGGGGGGGGCGTGAGCCTGCGGCGCCGCCTGGCCCTGGCCTTTTTGCTGCTCTCCGCCTCGGGGGGCTTCCTGGAGGCCTTGATGGGGTACTGGTCCTTCCGCAACCTGGTGGAGCAGGACATCCGGGGAGACTTGGCGGAGGTGGGGTCCAGGGTCCTCGGTGCCCTGGAGCTGACCCCCGAGGGCCCCCGCCTGGCCCGTGGGGATATCTTCGGGACCCATTATGTCTTTGGCTTCCGCCTCCTGGAGGACGGCCACCTGGTCCTGGAAGGGGGGTTTCCCCTGGAGGAGGGGGGAGCCTGGCGCACCTGGCGAACCCCCTGGCAGGGCTACACCCTGGAGGTTCACCTCCGGGTGGAGGAGTACCGCAGGGCCCTGGAGGACTACCTCAAGGCGGCCCTCCTTCCCCTCTTTCCCCTGGTGGTCCTCTCGGGTTTTCTCGGCCTCTACCTGGCCGCCCGGCTCACCCGGCCCCTGGCCCTTTTGGGCCAGGCCCTGGACCACCTCTCCCGCCTGCGCTTCCCCGAACCCCTGCCCGAGCCCTCTGAAGGGGAACTTTCCCGGGTG
>BBBL01000529.1 GCA_001311545.1 Thermus kawarayensis JCM 12314
GGCCTTTCCCCCGGGCCCTACCGCCTCCTCGCCTTCCTGGACCGGGACGGGGACGGGGCCCTGGACCCGGAGGAGCCCCGGGGGGAGGCGGAGGCCAGGCCCCCGGCCACGGGGGTGCGCCTCCTGGTGCGCTGAGAACCCCCTAGAATGCCCGCTCCCGCTTTTCCCCACCACACCCACGGCAGACCCACTCCTAACCCTCGCGGAGGAAGGGCCGGGTGTGGAGAGTGGCGTGGGGAGGAGGAAAAGTCGGAGGGGAAAAGTCTTAGCTACACACGGGGTGGCGGCGGAGGGGGGTTGTAGCTAAGATGATGGGAAGGATGGCTGAGAGCCTTGCCCTGGAACCCTGGGACCACCCGGAGGAGAGGAGGCGGGTGGTGGGGGAGGCCCTGGGGCGCTGGGACGAGGGGGTCCTGAAGGAGGCCCTCTGGGCCTACCTGGTGCGCCGCCGCAGGAAGCCCGACCGGGCGGCCCCCCACTACGTGGGCTACTTCGTCCGCTGGCTGGCCCTGAAGGGGCGGCGCTGGCCCCACCTGGAGGCCGAGGACCCCAAGGCCTTCCTCCTGGAGGCCAAGGAGAAGGGATTCCCCGGGGGGGAGAGGGGGCCTCTCGCCTGGAGCACCGTGGAACGGGCCCGGGCGAGCCTCAGGCACCTCTTCCCCTTCCTGGACTGGGCGGGGCACCCCATGCCCCCCCATGTGCGCCTCCCCTCCCGCCAGGAGCTCCCCGTGGTGGCCCCCTCCCGGGCCATGCCCGAGGAGGAGTACGCCAGGCTCCTCCGGCAGGCGGAGGTCTACCCCCTCGCCTACTGGCGTCCCCTCCTCAAGGTCCTCCTGGTCCTCCTGGGGGAGGTGGGCCTCACGGTGAAGGAGGTGGCGGACCTCTGGAAGGAGGACGTGCGGGAGAAGAGCCTACTGGTGCGGGGGACCAAGCTCCGGGAGGTCCCCCTCTCCCCTCTCGCCCGGGAGGTCCTCTCGGACTGGCTCCCCCAGAGGGAGTTCCTGGCGGGGCACCAGCCCCTCCCCTATCCCCATCTCCTCCTCAAGCCCGCCCCCGGGAAGGGGCGGGGGAAGCCCCTGGGCCTGGAGGAGGCCAAGTGGATCCTCACCGAGTTCG
>BBBL01000530.1 GCA_001311545.1 Thermus kawarayensis JCM 12314
GCAGGCCCCGGCACCGGCACCCCCGAGAGGGTCCCCTGCCGGTCGGCGGCCACGCTGTAGGCGGAGGGGTTTTCGGCGTTGTCCACGGCGTAGGCCTGGTAGAGCTCAAAGGCGTAAGGGCGCCCGGGAAGGAGGGGGGGGGCCTCCGCCTCCGTGGCCTGTGTGAGCTCCAGAAACCTCCCACCCCCGGAGAGCTGGTCCCAGATGACCGGAAGGAACCGGAACGACCGGGCCCCTCTCCCCCTCCGCCCACCAGGCCAGGTGGGGAGTCGGGCCGGTGCGGGCCCCCTCTTCCGGGGAGAGGATGCGCACGTAGAGGGGGGAGAGGGGGGTGGTGCAGGCGGAAGCCACCCCCTGGGGGGCCTCCACCCGGTAGCACACCCGCTGCCCGGGCAGAAGGCCCGGCAGGCGTCGGTGAAGCCCGTGGACCCCTCGGGGAGCTGGGCCAGGGTAAGGTCCCCCCCAGGGGCCAGGCGCCGTAGCACATACGGGCCCCCCTCACCCTCCCAGGAGAGCCGGACGAAGAGGCTGTACCCCCCTCCCAGGCCCAGGGCCTCCACCCTTCGGGCCAGGGTGTAGGCCACCGCCCTGAGGCCCCGGACCGAGCCCGAGGCCCCTCCCCCGGGGAGGTTTAAGGGGAGCCTGAGGGCGGTCCGGTTGTTGTTGGCGTCGTAGGCCACCAGCCAGAGCTCCACCGGGCCCCCGATCCCCCTCGGGTCCAGCGTCCGCACCCCCGTGTCCCGGGTCTCCTCCAGGTAGAAGTGCTCCCCACCCCCGAGACCAGGCTTCCCGGTTGCACCCCCAGGCCCACCTGGAGGGCCAAGGGGGTAAGCCCCCCCCTGGGCCTCCATCCCGGCGCGGTAGCGGACGAGCCCCCCCTCCACCCACGCCTCCCCCGAGACCTGCGGGGGATTCCGTGGCCAGCCGTCCCGGAAAGGGGGAAGGACCACCAGGGGAAGGAACGCCCTACCCGCAAGGAAGGAAAGGCCCCGCACCTCGCTTCCCGCAAGCCCCTCCCCTTCCGCCCAGGCCCGGTAGGGGCCGGGAGGGACGAAGAGGCGGAACCGCCCTGCGGCGTCGGTCCTGGCCCCCCAGGCCCCCAGGGGGCCCTCCAG
>BBBL01000531.1 GCA_001311545.1 Thermus kawarayensis JCM 12314
GGGGCCTTCGTGACCCTGAGAAACGGGGTGGAGGGCCTGGTGCGCCTCGAGGCCCTGGGGCCCTACACCTACAGCGAGGAGGCCCTGGCCCTCGTGGGCCCCAAGGGGAAGCGGATCCGCCTGGGGGACGAGATGGAGGTGGTCATCGTCCGCAGCGACCCCAGGCTCCGGCAGATAGACCTGGTGCCTTACGTGGAAGAGGCCAAGGGAAAGGAGGTGGACATGCGCAAGGTGGTAGGACCCCCTAAGGACAGAGCCCGGGACACCCGTCCCGAGCGGGCCACGGTGCATAGCGTCTATTTCGGCGAGTGGGCCCCCAAGGAGGCCTGGGAGGAAAACCGCCCGGTGAGGACCCGGGCCCGCAGGAGGCGGCGGCGCTAGGCCCACCCCGCTTCGGCGCGGGATCCCCTGCTAGGGCCACGCAGGAGCTCTTTTGGGCCCCCGCTCTGGCGCAAGCCAGAGCGGGGTACTTATACCCTTTCTCCCTGTTTCCTTCGCTCTACGGGCTCCAGGAAGCCTGCCTAGGAACCTTTTGCCGGGGCCCCCATGCTGGCGCAAGCCAGCATGGGGTGGTATTAGAAGACCAGGGTTCCGGCCCCCACGGCGCTTAAGGTGGGGGCCTCGAGGTCCAGGCGGTGGGCCAGAACCTCGCCCTTCCGCCCCCGGAGGAGGGGGGTGAGGCTTCCCACCACCTCCACCCCGTCTATGCGGGTGGGGTTTTCCCCCAAGAAGGCGAGGGCGGCCTCGGGCTCCCCCTCCCCAAGCCTTTGCAGGAAGCCCAGGTCCCGCCTCCTCGCCTCCTCCGCCAGGGAGCGGGTGAGGGGAGGGTCGCCGAAGCGGGGCCCCACGTGGGAGAGGTCCACGGCCAGCACCAAAAGGCCGGGGAAGTCCCGCATCACCACCTTCAGGGCCTCCCCGAGCTCCGCGCTCCGCCGTCCCACGAGGAGGGGGAGGATGCGGGCCCCGGGGAACCGCCCCTTCAGGAAGAAGAGGGGGAGCTCCAGGCTGTGCTCCTCCCGGAAGGCCAGGGGGGTGTTGAAGAGCTCAAAAGGGAGGAGGGCGTCCAGGGCCTGGAGGCGGGAAGGTCCGGCAGGGCGGGGCCGAAGGGGG
>BBBL01000532.1 GCA_001311545.1 Thermus kawarayensis JCM 12314
CTCCTGCACCCTTCGCGCAGCTTTTGCGCCGGGGATTGCGGGTTGCGGAACCCACCTGCGGCCGCTTAGTATGGCCCCGTGGGCTGGAAGCCGGGGCACTACCTCCTTTTGGCCGTGGGCCTCTACGCCTGGTGGCGACCCTGGCCTTGACCTCCCGGGGGCGGCAGGTGGCGGCCTTGCGCCAGGAGGTGGCGGTCTACCGGGCCAAAGCCCAGTGGGTCCCGGAGGCTACCTCCTGCCCCTTCCCGGGGCCTGCCTGCCCTCCCGCCCCGAGAACCTGCCGGGCGCCCCCCCGACCTACCGCAAGGGGGTGAGCGCGGGCTTCGTGTTCCAAAACGGGGACGCCTGCGTGCCGTGGTGCGGGGGATGGGGGTGGTGGCCGCCTTCTTTGGCGAGGTGGTGAAGGTGGACCGGGACTATAAAGAGCCCGGTCCGGAGGACTTTCGGGCCCTATTGGAGCGGGTGAGGGAGGGGCTTCCCCCGAGGAGATGGACCGGCTTCGGGGCCTCGAGGTCCACCTCCGCCATCCCGACGGCCGCACCAGCGTCTACGCCCACCTCCAGGCCCCCTACCCCGGGCTTAGAGTGGGAAGCCGGGTTCACCGCGGAGACCCATCGGCTACCTGGGGAACACCGGCCTCCAGGGCGGGGCGCCCAGGCTCCTCTTTGAGGTCTGGGAGGGGGAGCCCGACCGAAGCCCCTTCCTCTTCCAGGGCCTTGCCGGCGAGGAGCTCCTGCGCCAGGCCAAGGCCTTCTTCGGCTTAGAATAGCCCCATGCGGGAGGCCTTCCTCCGGGTCTGGGAGAACCCCTACGTCCGGGTTCTGGTTTACCTCTTCCTCCTCTACTTGGCCTACCGCCTGCTGGTCCGGGCCTGGCCAGCCCTCTCCGTGCTCCTCGCCGCCTTCGCCTTCGCCTACCTCACCCACCCCCTGGTGCGCTTTTTTTGAGGCCAGGCGCCTTCCCCGCGTCCTGGGGGTGGTCTTGGTCTACCTGGGCTTGGGCCTCTTCCTGGGCCTGGCTCCTTCCTCGCCGCCCAGACGGTGGCGGAGCTCTCCCGCCTGGCCCAGGAGCTTCCCCGCCTCCTGGAACCCCTCCTGGCGTGGCTTGCGGG
>BBBL01000533.1 GCA_001311545.1 Thermus kawarayensis JCM 12314
GGCCTTAGAGGCGGCCCTGCACCTCAAGGCCCTGGCCGAAGGCCTCCTCCTCCTGGCCCGGGCCGAAGCCCCCTTGAGGCGGGAAAACCTGGACCTGGCGGAGGTGGTCCTCGAGGCCCTGGAGGACCTGCCCCAGGGGGGAAAGGCCCTGGAGCTTGCCCTTCCTCCTTCCCTCCCCTACCGGGGGGACCCCGACCTTTTGCGGGCCCTGGTGCGCAACCTTCTGGAAAACGCCTTCCGCCACGCCCGAAGCCGGGTGGCCGTGCGCCTCGAGCCCGGCCCCTGCCTGGTGGTGGAGGACGACGGGCCGGGGATTCCCAAAGACCGGTGGGAACAGGTGTTCCGGCCCTTCCACAGGCTGGCCTCGGGGCCGGGAAGCGGGCTCGGCCTCACCCTGGTGCGGCGGGTGGCCGAGGCCCACGGGGCTTCGCCCGGGTCGGAGGAAAGCCGCCTGGGGGGAACCCGGGTGCGGGCCTGCTTGTAGGATGGGGGATGAGGCGGCGGATGTTCTTCCTTCTCCTCGGACTCCTCTTCCTCCTCTTTCTCCTCATCAACGCCCCCTGGATCAGCCAGCAGGCCTACGCCTTCTACTACCGCTTTAGGGTCGGGTCCCTGCCCCCCCTGGCCGTCTCCCCCGGAACGCGCCTCCTGGTGCTCGCTCCCCACCCCGACGACGAGAGTCTGTGCTGCGCCGGCCTCATCCAGAAGGTGCTCCGGACCGGGGGCCAGGTCTATGTGGCCTGGATGACCCTGGGAGACGGCTTCCAGTGGGATGCCGCCCTCCTGGACCGCACCCTTAGGCCCACCCCCAAGGACCTGCAGGCCCTGGCCCTGCGCCGCGAGAAGGAGGCCAGGGCGGCGGCCCAGGCCCTAGGGATCCCGGAAGGGCACCTCTACTTCCTGGGCTACCCGGACCGGGGCCTCCTCCCCATGTTCCTGGAGCACTTCTACACTCCTTACCGCTCCCGGGCCACGGGGCTTGCGCGGGTGGCCTACGAAGGGGCCCTCTCCCCTGGGGCTCCCTACACGGGAGAGGCCTGGGAAGGGGACCTCCGCCGGGTCCTCAAGGAGGCCGCCCCTACCCTGGTCCTGGCCCCCGCCCCCGAG
>BBBL01000534.1 GCA_001311545.1 Thermus kawarayensis JCM 12314
CCTCCTCCTGGCCCACCACCCGCTTCCTGAGCTCCTCCTCCAGGTGCATGAGCTTCTGGTCGTCCTTGTCGTCCACGTAGACCCCACCCCAGGAGTCCACCACCGCTTCGATGTCCTCCCGGGTGACGATGGGGGTGCCGTCCTCCTCCTCGGCCACGGGGAGGCCCAGGGAGGCGTTGAGGCGCACCCTCGAGGCCGCCTCGTCGATGAGGTCGATGGCCTTGTCGGGGAAGTTGCGCCCGGGGAGGGAGCGGATGCCGATCTTCACGGAAAGCTCCAGGATCTCGTCGGGGATGATCACCCGTGGTGGGCCTCGTAGCGGGGGCGGAGGCCCTTCAGGATCTCCAGGGTTTCCTCCGGGGAGGGCTCGAGGACGATCACCGGCTGGAAGCGCCTCTCCAGGGCGGCGTCCTTCTCTATGTAGCGGTGGTACTCCCCGGTGGTGGTGGCCCCGATGACCTGGATCTCCCCCCGGGCCAGGGCGGGCTTCAGGATGTTGGCGGCGTCCAGGGTGCCCTCGGCCCCCCCGGCCCCGATCAGGGTGTGGAGCTCGTCAATGAAGGCGATGACCTTGGCGTTCTTGAGCTCCTCGATGATCTGGCGCAGGCGTTCTTCAAACTCGCCCCGGTACTTGGTCCCCGCCACCACCCCGGCGAGGTCAATGGCCACCACCCGCGCCCCCTTGAGGATGGGGGGGACCCGGCCTTCCACGATGGCCTGGGCCAGCCCCTCCACGATGGCCGTCTTGCCCACCCCGGGGTCGCCGATGAGGACGGGGTTGTTCTTGGTGCGGCGGGCCAGGATCTGGATCACGCGGTTGATCTCCTCCTGCCTTCCGATGACCGGGTCCAGCTTCCCCTCCCGGGCCTCCTTGGTGAGGTCGCGGCCGTACTCGTCCAGGAAGGGGGTGTTCACCGGCTTTTCCCGCTCGCGCCCCTCGGCCATGGAGAGGATGCGCCAGCGGATGGCGTCCACGTCCTTGGCGAAGTGGCTGAGGATACGGTAGGCGATCCCGTCCCCCTCGCGGATGATGCCCAGGAGGATGTGCTCGGTGCCGATGACGGGGGCCCCCATGTTGCGGGCCTCGGCGCTGGCGAGCTCCATCAC
>BBBL01000535.1 GCA_001311545.1 Thermus kawarayensis JCM 12314
CCACCCCCTCCCCCTCAAGCTCCAGAAGCACCAGGGAGGAAGCCTTCTAAAGGCAAAGACCGCCCCCAGGGGCCCCGCCAAGGCGGCCTTCCCCCGAAGAAGGGCCCGGGTCTTGAGGAGGAAGAGGGCAAGGAGGAGGCCCCACTCCAAAGCGAAGAGGGGAAGCGCCAGGAAGAGGGGCCGGGGGAAAGGCCCCCGCACCACCAGGTAGAGGAACCTGGGGCGCAAGGGGGGGAGGCTCGGTCTCACACCACCTCCACCAGGATCTCCACCGGCTTCCCCTCCTCCTCCGCCGCGATCTCCACCAGCTTCCCCTCGGGTACCCCCTCCCGCACCGCCCCGAGGAGGTCCTTGAGGTTCACCCCCCTCCCCGCCAAGGTGGCCTTGGCCCCCTCGGGCAGGAAGCCTTCCAAAAGCTCCGCCAGGGCCAGGGGCAGGTTCACGTGGATGCGCACGGGCTTGCCCTCGTCGTAGGCGTGGACCCGCACCCTGAGGAGCCGGGCAAGCCCCTTGGGCCTCTCCTCGAGGGCCTCCAGGAGGGAAAGCGCCTCCTCCACGCCGATCTCCCCCGACCGAAGCATTTCCAGGACACGCCTCTTCTCTTCCACAAGACCCCCCTTCCACAAGCCGGACGGGCCTGTTGAGGCATAGGCCGATGTCCCGCCCTTTGGGAGGATTGTAAAGCTATCCTTTACATTTTGTCAATCCCCACTTGAGTTTTCTAAAACCCCAGCCTCGAGGGGTGCCGGGAGCCCAGGAAGGGGCCCCCAGGAAGGCGAAGAGGAGGAGGCCGTACGCCAGAAGGAGAAGCCCGGCCCGGGGAAGCCCCTGAAGCCTCTCCTCCAGGAGGAAGTAAAGGGTGAGGAGAAGCCAGCCCAGGAGGACGGAAACCTCCTTGGGGTCCAAGCTCAAGGGGCTTCCGAAGTAGCCGAAGGCCCAGGCCATGCCGCTCCCCAGGCCGAAGGTGGCAGCCAGGTACCCCACCCGGAGGTACCCCCGCTCCAGGCGGCGCAGGCTCCAAAGGGGGGCGCCCCTCACCGCCTTCTCCGGGGTGCGCCGCAAGCGCAGGTCCTGCAGGGCGCACATCACCCCGCCCACCACC
>BBBL01000536.1 GCA_001311545.1 Thermus kawarayensis JCM 12314
CCCCCTCCGGCGGGGGCCAGGGGGCTTCGTGGGCGGGGGCGGAGCCTCCAGGAGGCCGAACTCGTGGAGGAGGCTCCCGAACTCAAGCCGTTCCAGGAAGGCCCGAAGCCTCTCCCGGTCGGGCTCCTTGCGCCTTTGGAGGTCCGCCTCCAGGGGGAGGTCGGCGCGCACCCGGGAAAGCTCCAGGGAAAGCCTGAGGTCCTCCAGGTGGGCCCGGATCTTCTCCCGGGCGCTCTCCGGCTTCACCTTGTCCAGGTTCTGGAGAAGGTTCTCCAGGCTTCCCCACTCCCTGAGGAGCTTGAGGGCGGTCTTCTCCCCGATCCCCTTCACCCCGGGAAGGTTGTCGGAAGGGTCCCCCACCAAAGCCCGGTAATCCACCCACTGCTCCGGCCTCAGGCCGTACTTTTCCCAGAGCCATTCCGGGTGATGAGGTGGCCCTCGGGGTGGAGGACGGAGATCCTTTCGGAAAGGAGCTGGTAGAGGTCGCGGTCGGCGGTGAGGATGCGGACCTCGTAGCCCTCCCGCTCCGCCTTCTTGGCCAGGCTCGCCAGGACGTCGTCCGCCTCGTAGCCGGGGACCTCGAGGCGGGTAAGCCCCAGGAGGTCCACCAGCTCCTTGATGAGGGCAAGCTGCCGGGGAAAGTCCTCCGGGGTGGGAACCCTTCCCGCCTTATAGCCCTCGTAGGCCTCGTGGCGGAAGGAGGGGGCCTTGGCGTCAAAAACCACCGCCACCACGTCCCCGTCCTCTTTGAGGGCCTTGAGGAGGCTCTTGGCGAAGCGTAGACCGCCTGCACGGGCTCGCCCCGGCTCGTGGTGAGGCCCTTCAGGGCGAAGAAGGTGCGGTAGGCCAGGTGGTGGCCGTCCACCAGGAGGACCCGGCCCTTGGGCTCAAAGAGGGGAAGCATCGCTCCATGCTACTCCAGGACCGCCTGCCCCCGGGTGGCGTCCAGGAGGGCCCTCAGGAAGCTTCCCGTTCGGGCTCAGGGAGGAGGAGGGCGAAGCGCACGCCCTCCGGAGTGTAGGCCTCCTCGGCCCTTAAGGCGCGGGCCTGCAGGAGGCCGTGGACCCGGCCCACCTCGGCGAAGGGGACCAGGAAGGCC
>BBBL01000537.1 GCA_001311545.1 Thermus kawarayensis JCM 12314
TTCCCGCCTCGAGGCGCGCCCCGCCCCGCCCGGTCCACCTCCTCCAAGGGCACGGCCTCCGCCGGGCGGAGGAAGACGAGGAGGGCCTCCTTCCGCCGCACCACCCCGGGGGCGCCCTCCGCCTCCTTAGGAGTGGGCCAGGATGACGGCGTTGCGCTCCCGCTTGAGCCTTAGAACCTCCTGCGCCAGGGCTTCCCTATCCATCCTATCCATTATGCAAGGCCTCCTCCACGGGGACGAAGCCCTGTTCCCAGAAGTGCTCGTCGTAGGCGAAGGCCTTTTCCAGCCGCCTTTCCCGCATGAAGAGGAAGCTCGTCCAGTCCACCAGGCTCACCTCCCGCCTGCCCGAGGCCAGGAGGGCCGTGAGGGCGGCCTGGTGCAGGGCCTCCTCCACGGGCGCCACCTCCACCACCCCCAGAAGGTCGTGGACCAGGGCCCGGACCGCCTCCACGCCGAGCCGCCTCTGGACCAAGGCCACGCCCTCCACCACCACGTAGGTGTGGGTCGTGAGGGGCCACCGGGCCTCCAGGAGCCCCCGGAAGGTCCGGGCGGCCTCCCGGTGATGGGCGTCGTCCCGGTCCAGAAGGGCGTAGAGGGCCGAGGTGTCAAGGAAGACGGCCAAAGGCCTCCTCCAGATACCGGTCGTGGGCCTCGCTCACGTCCCTTTGGCCGGAGGCGAAGCGGCCCACGGCGAGGAGGGCCCGCCTGGCCTTTCCCTCGTCGCCCTCACCCTCCTCTTCCAGAAACCGTTCCACCGCCCGGCGCACCAGCTCCGCCAAGGAAACCCCTTCCGCGCGGGCCTTGGCCTTGAGCCGCGCCCACTGCGCCTCGGTGAGCTGCACCTGGGTGCGCACCATGCCATCATGGTAGCACATATTGCCATCATGGGCGCACCACCA
Organism: Thermus kawarayensis JCM 12314; assembly: GCA_001311545.1. The sequence goes on from BBBL01000537.1 coordinate 900, forward strand.
GGAGGGAGAGGTCCAGGGCCTTGGCGGAGTGGGTGAGGGCCCCCACGGAGATGTAGTCCACCCCGGCCTCCGCCGCCGCCTTCGCCCTTTCCAGGGTCATGTTGCCGCTCGCCTCCAGGGGCACCCGCCCCCCCGCGCGGCGCACCGCCTCCCGGAGCCTCCAGGGGGAAGTTGTCCAGG
>BBBL01000538.1 GCA_001311545.1 Thermus kawarayensis JCM 12314
GCCGGTGCACGCCCCCGAGGCCCGCCGGGGGCGGGGGAAGGAGAAGGGGCAGGAAGGGGCCCGAAGCGAGGGGATTTGGGCGCGGATCAAGGAGATCCTCAGCAACCTGTTTTGAGGAGGGGGGAGATGCAAGGAGCCGTTATCAAGGTCATCGGCCTCGGGGGCGCGGGGAACAACGCGGTGAACCGCATGATTGAGGCGGGGCTTTCTGGGGTGGAGTTCATCGCCGCCAACACCGACGCCCAGGTGTTGGCCAAAAACCTCGCCGACGTCCGCATCCAGCTCGGGGAAAGGCTCACCCGGGGGCTTGGCGCCGGGGCCAACCCCGAGATCGGGGAGAAGGCGGCCCTCGAGGCCGAAGACCTCATCGCCGAGGCCCTGGAAGGCGCCGACCTGGTCTTCATCACCGCCGGGATGGGAGGGGGGACCGGCACGGGAAGCGCCCCGGTGGTGGCCGAGATCGCCAAGCGCCTGGGGGCGCTAGCGGTGGCCGTGGTCAGCCGTCCCTTCAGCTTTGAAGGCCCGAAGCGCCTCAAGGCCGCCGAGGAAGGGATCAAGCGCCTCAGGGAACGGGTGGACGCCATGGTGGTGGTCCAAAACGACCGCCTCCTTTCGGCGGTGGACAAGAAGATGAGCCTCAAGGACGCCTTCCTCATCGCCGACCGCGTCCTCTACCACGGGGTGAAGGGCATCACCGACGTCATCAACCTCCCCGGCCTCATCAACGTGGACTTCGCCGACGTCAAGGCCCTCCTGGAAGGGGCAGGCCAGGTGTCATGGGCATCGGGGCGGGGCGCGGGGAGAACCGGGTGGAGGAGGCCGCCAAGTCGGCCACCATGAGCCCCCTCCTGGAACGCTCCATTGAGGGGGCGAGGCGGCTTCTCCTCAACGTGGTGGGCTCGGAAGACCTTTCCCTCATGGAGGCGGCGGAGGTGGTGGAAAGGGTCCGCGAGGCCACCGGCCATGAGGAGGTGGACATCCTCTACGGGGTGACCTACGACGAGCGCGCCCAGGACGAGCTTCGGGTCATCCTCATCGCCGCAGGGTTCGGGGAGAGCACCGTGGTGCCCAGGCCCGCC
>BBBL01000539.1 GCA_001311545.1 Thermus kawarayensis JCM 12314
CCTTCCTGGTGGGGGGGGCGGAGGGGCATCCCCAGGCGGTGCGGCGGGAGGCCGACCTCCTCCTCGCCCTCTCCCCCCTAACCCTCCAGCACGAGCTGGCCCTCCTCGTCCTCATGGAGCAGCTCTACCGCGTCCTGACCTTGAGGGCGGGGCACCCCTACCACCGGCCATGACCTACAAGGCCTTTGTGAAGCTGGTGGAAAGGCTTTGGGAGGAGATCCCCGAGGACTTCAAAAGAGGCCTCCAGGGGGTGCACGTCCTCCCCGAGGCCAGGCCCGAGCCAGGGCTTGAGGGGGTGTGGCGCCTGGGGGAGTACCTGGACCCGGGGCCGCCCTCGGCCTTTGGGGGATTTGAAGGCCTCGGGCGGCACATCGCCCTCTACTACGGCTCCTTCCTGGAGGTGGCGGGGGAGGGGTTTGACTGGGAGGGCGAGGTGTGGGAAACCCTCCTCCACGAGCTTAAGCACCACCTGGAGTCCCTGGCGGGGCGGGACGACCTCGCGCGGGAGGACCTTAAACGCCTGTCCGCCTTTCGCCGGGGCGGGCCTCCTGGGGAGGGGTAGGGCTTTCCTCCTTCAAGGGCCTGCGCTCCTTGAAGCCCCCGGAGAGGGGATGGTAGTGGGCCACCTCGGGTTCCCCTTCCTGCCAGCAGAGGAAGACCACTTCGCCCCCAACGCGGGCGGGGAAGTCCACCAAGCCCCGGTCCAGGTCCTTGAGGAAGACCCCCAGGGAGGCCAGGTAGCGGGCGTCGGCCTCCAGCTCCCAGGAGGAAGCGGGCCTCCTCCTCCAGGGCTCTCCGCTCAATCCCCCGGGCCTCCGCAAGCCGCCTCTGGGCCTCCTGGAGCTCCTTGCGGTTCTGGCGCATCTCCTCCAGGACCCGGTGGATCTCGGGCAGGAGGGCATCCGCCTCTTCCTTGGTGAAGATGCGGGCGAACATACCTACCCCCATCCTAGCAGAAACGGTGAGGAAAATCTAAGCCTGGCTTACTCAACAAGGGCAGAAGCTCCACCTCTCCCGCTCCCACCCGCGCCCCCCCCACCAGGAGGCTCCCGTCGGGGAGGACCTCCTCGG
>BBBL01000540.1 GCA_001311545.1 Thermus kawarayensis JCM 12314
CCCCCGCCCCCCCAGGGCCGACTGGGCGCCGATCTCGGCGTGGTGCACCTCAAAGGCGGTGCGCACGTAGTAGTCCAGGCCCCGCACCAAGGCGGGCTCCAGCTCGTAGGGGACGGAAAGCCTCTCCAGGTGGCGCTCCACCCCTTGGAGGTGGGCCCTGGCCGCCTTCCCCAGGAAGTCCAGCATGGGCCTTACCCCAAGCTCCCGGAGAAGGGCCTGGTCCTTCTCGTCCTTGGAGTCCAGGATGCGCATGGGGTTGAGGGAAAGGCGCTCCTTGGAGTCCTGGGAGAGGGCCTCCCGGTGGGGGGTGAGGACCTCCTGGAGGTAGGCGTTGTACCGGGCCCGGTCCTCGGGGTCGCCCACGGAGGAAAGCTTCACCGAAAGCCCCTTGAGCCCAAGCTCCCTCAGGCTCTCGTAGAGGAGGACGATGGCCTCCGCGTCCAGGATGGGGTTTTCCGAGCCCAAGGCCTCGTAGTTCACCTGGTGGAACTGGCGGTACCGCCCTTTTTGGGGGCGCTCGGCCCGGAACATGGGCCCGGCCATCCAGAGCCTCACGGCTGGGGCCAGACCTTCATCCCGTGCTCCAGGTAGGCCCGCACCATGGCGGCGGTGCCCTCGGGGCGCAGGGTGAGGGAGCGGCCTCCCCGGTCCTGGAAGGTGAACATCTCCTTGCGCACGATGTCCGTGGAGGCCCCCACCCCCTTTTCAAAGACCTGGGTCTCCTCAAAGAGGGGGGTGAGGAGCTCCATGGCCCCCGCCGCCTCCAAGACCTTCCTGGCGGTGGCCACGATGCGCTGGTGGAGCCTGAGCTCCCGGCCGAAGAGGTCCTTGGTGCCCCGGACAGCCATACCCCTCCACTCTACACAACCCCTTGCGCCCGGGGGAGGTCTGCCCTATGGTGGAGGCATGCGCCAGAGGGGGCTTTGGGTGGCCCTCTACCTCCTCCTCACCCTGGCGGCCTCCACCGGGGTGGCCCTGCAGATGTACCTCATGCGGGTGCAGAACCCCGGTCTGCGGGCCGACCTCTGCCAGGCCCCCGGGGAGGAGCGCCCCCTGGAGCACTCCCTCTTCTGCGG
>BBBL01000541.1 GCA_001311545.1 Thermus kawarayensis JCM 12314
CGGGGCGGGGGGTGGAAAAGGGCACCCGCAAGGCCTACCAGGAGGCGGCGGGGCTTCTTGCCAGGGCCTCCCGCCTGGACCCCAAGGCGGCTAGGGCCATGGCCCGGAACCTCCTTAGGGCCTACCCCCGCCGCAAGGCCCTGAGGGAGGTTCTGGCCCCCTTTCTCGCCGAGGGCTCATGAGGACCCCCACCGCCCCCCCGTTTGCACCACGCGGTGGTGCCCGCCGTGGAGGCTTTGGTGGAGCGCTTCCCCTTGACAGGGAGGGGGCCTTGCCCCATAGTAAGGCTTGCGGCCAGACCTTGGAGGGTTGGCCGAGCGGTTGAAGGCGGCGGTCTTGAAAACCGCTGTGGGGTCTTCCCCACCGGGGGTTCGAATCCCTCACCCTCCGCCAAGGGCTTGGAGAGGTGGCCGAGTGGTCTAAGGCGGCACCCTGCTAAGGTGTTGCACCGGGAAAACCGGTGCCGCGGGTTCGAATCCCGCCCTCTCCGCCAAGCGCCCGGGTAGCCCCGGGCCTTTTCCTTATGCCATGGTGCCCCTGCCCCCCCTTGCTCCCTGCCGCTTCCTCCTGCGGAAGAACCGCTTCCTGGTGGAGGCGGACGTGGGGCCTCTGCACCTTCCCAATAGCGGCCGCATGGCCGAGCTGCTCCTGCCCGGTACCCCGTGCCACTACCACCCTAAGCCCACCCCCAGGACCCTAGGCCGCCTGGTTTTGGTGGAGCGGGAAGGGGTTCTGGTGGGGGTGGACGCCGCCTTGGCCGCCCGGGTCCTCGAGGCCCTCCTCCGAGAAGGGTTCTTTGGCCCCCTGGAGGACCTGAAGCGGGAGGTCTCCGTGGCCGGGGAAAGGCTGGACTTCCGGGCCCGGGTTAGGGGAAGGGAGGCGTTCCTGGAGGCCAAAAACTGCAACCGGGTGGAGGGGGGCCTTGCCCTCTTTCCCGATGCCCCCACCCTCAGGGGGGCCCGGCACCTCCGCCTCCTCGCCCGCCTCGCCCGGGAGGGCTATCAGGCCTTGGCCGTATGGGTGGTGCAGCACCCCCTGGCCCGGGCCTTCGCCCTGGACCCCATGGACCG
>BBBL01000542.1 GCA_001311545.1 Thermus kawarayensis JCM 12314
GGCTTCCCGTGGTGGTGCGGGCGCCCTACGGCGGGGGCGTCCACACCCCCGAGCAGCACGCCGACTCCCCCGAGGCCCTCCTCGCCCACACCCCGGGGGTCAAGGTGGTGATCCCCTCGAGCCCGGAAAGGGCCAAGGGGCTTCTCCTTTCCGCCATAGAGGACGAGGACCCGGTCTTCTTTCTCGAGCCATCAAGCTCTACCGGGGGGCGAGGGCCGAGGTGCCCGAGGGGTATTACACCCTGCCCCTGGGGAAGGCCCGGGTCCTCAAGGAGGGGAAGGCCGCCACCTTGATCGGCTACGGGGGCATGGTGGAGGTGATGCTGGAGGCGGCGGAGGTGGCCCGAAGGGAGGGGGTGGAGGTGATGGTGGTGGATCTGGAGACCCTGGTCCCCCTGGACGAGGACACCCTCCTGGAGGCGGTGAAGGCCACGGGCCGGGCCATCGTGGTCTACGAGGCCATGCGCACCGGGGGCTTCGGGGCGGAGATCGCTGCCCGCATCGCCGAGGGGGCCATAGATTACCTCCAGGCCCCCGTCCTCCGGGTGGCGGGCTATGACGCCCCCTACCCGCCCTTCAGCGCCATTGAGCACCTCTACCGGCCAAACGCCAGGCGGGTCCTCGCCGCCCTGAGGAAGGCGCTAACCTATTAGGGAGGAGGCCCCATGGTCAAGACCCGCCTTAAGGCCGAGGAGTTCTTCGCCCTGCCCCTGGAGCGGGGGGAGCTTGTGGACGGGGAGGTCCGGGAGGAGATGCCGCCCAAGCCGGAGCACGGAAGGATCGCTTTGCGTATCGGTTACCACCTGATGCGTTGGCTGGAGGAAACGGGGCTCGGCGTGGCCGGGGTAGAGGGGGATTTATCCTGAGGCGGGACCCCGACCGGGTGCGGAGCCCCGATGTCTGGTTCCTCTCCCACGAAAGGCCTAAGGAGGTGGCCCGGGAGGGTTTTACGAGGGGGCGCCGGACCTCGCCGTGGAGGTGGTCTCCCCAGGGGAGGAGGCGGAGGGGGTTTTGGCCAAGGTCCTGGACTACCTGGGGGCGGGG
>BBBL01000543.1 GCA_001311545.1 Thermus kawarayensis JCM 12314
GGGTGAGCCCCTTCGTCTTGGGGCCCTGGCTTCGGGAGGAGCTTGGGGTGCCCGTGCTCATCGCCGGGGGTATCGCCACGGGAAGGCAGCTTCTGGCCGCCTTGGCCCTGGGGGATGGGGCCTACATCGGCACCCGCTTCATCGCCACCCTGGAGTCGGAGGCGCCTTTGGAGTACAAGGAGGCCCTCCTCCGGGCCTCTCCGGAGGACGTGGAGTACACCCCGGAGGTCACCGGGGTGCCCGCCAACTTCCTTAAGGAGTCCCTGGAGCGCTTCCGCCAGGGCGGGGGCAAGGCCTGGAAGGAGGTCTACTCCGCCGGGCACGGGGTGGCCTTCCTCCGGGAGATCCCCTCCGCCAAGGAGGTGGTGGCCCGGCTGGTGGCGGAGTACCAAGAGGCCAAGGAGCGCCTGCCCTAAGGCCCCCCGTTCTGGAAAACATGCGCGCCTTGGCGTTGTCCCTGGGTTTGGGCCTGGCCTTGGCCCAGTACGACCTCCTGGTCTACGGGGCCACGCCCCAAGGGGTTACGGCCGCCGTGGCCGGGGCCCAGGAGGGGCTTAGGGTCCTCCTCCTGGAGCCGGGCGGGGCGTGGGAGGGGTGCTCACCCAAGGGTGGCTCGCCACCCTGGACCTGGCCAAGGACCGGAGGGGCTTCTGCAGGGGGGGCTTTTCCGGGCGTTTTACCGCTCTATCGGCCAGGAGGCCTCCTTTGACGTGGAGGCGGCGGAAGGGGCTTTAGGGGCCATGCTCCGCGAGGCTAGGGTGGAGGTGCGCCTCGAGGAGCCCATAGACCGCCTGGAGCGGGAAGGCCCAAGGCTCCTCGGCCTCGCCACCCCCCGGGGGACCTACCAGGCCTCTACTTCGTGGACGCCACCGACACCGCAGAGCTGGCTTTCCGCGCCGGGGCCTCCTTCACCCTGGGCCGGGAGGACACGGGGCTGGACGGGCGGAGCATGGCGGCCACCCTGGTGTTCCGCCTGGAAGGGGTGCCCTGGGGGGCGGTCTTTCTGGCGCTGAACTACGTAGGCCAGGTGCGGCGCACGGGGG
>BBBL01000544.1 GCA_001311545.1 Thermus kawarayensis JCM 12314
CGGAGGAGCCCCGGGTCCGAGGGGAAAAACCGCACCCCCATGGCGGTCTCCCCCGGCTCCCGCCCAAAGGGGGTGAGGTCCACGTCCCACTGCACCGCCCTTTCCGCCAGGAGGAGGTCCAAGGCCCTCAAGGAAGGGTCCAGGGCCCCCGCCACCCCCAGGAAAAAGCCCGCCTCGGGGGCGAAGCGGGTGAGGACGTGGGCCACGGCCATGGCCGCCGCCACCTTACCCACCCCGGTTTCCGCCACCAAGACCCCTTTTCCCCGGTGGAGGGGGAAGGGGGCCTCCAGGGCCTCCCCCGCCCCCAAGGCCTCCCGGAGGGCGGAGGCCTCCTCAGGCTCGGCGGCGAAGAAGGCGGTCACCTCGCCTCCAGGGGAACGGTGGCCTGGACCCTAAGCCCCGCCTGCAACACCTTCTCCGCCCAGGCCTTGGCGCCAGGAAGGTCATGGTCCCGGTAGTTGCCGCACTCCTTGAAGCTCGCCCCGGGGACCTCCCCCTCGTGGGCGAGGACGTCCTTCAAGGCCTGGGCGAAGGCCTCGAGGACCTTTTCCTCCCCCACGGGGCCCTCCACCACCAGGTAAAACCCCGTGCGGCACCCCATGGGGGAGAGGTCAACGACCCCCTCCAGGTGGTCCCGGAGGTAGCCCGCCAGGAGGTGCTCCAGGGTGTGCAAAGCCCCCGTGGGCAGGGCCTCCCGGTTGGGCTGGGCGAGCCTCAGGTCGTACTTCTCCACCACGCCCCCCGCAAGGGGCTTCCTCCCCGCCAGGCGCACATAGGGGGCCCTTACCTTGGTGTGGTCCAGGCTGAAGCTCTCCACCTCGGCCATGGGACCATGGTACCAGGGAGTGTAAACTGCCCCCATGGTGCTCGTGCTGGACTTCGGTTCCCAGTACACCAGGCTCATCGCCAGAAGGCTTAGGGAGCTAAGGGCCTTCTCCCTCATCCTCCCCGGGGACGCCCCCCTGGAGGAGGTGCTTAAGCACAACCCCCAGGCCCTCATCCTCTCGGGGGGGCCGAAAAGCGTCTTTGACCCCGGGGCCCCC
>BBBL01000545.1 GCA_001311545.1 Thermus kawarayensis JCM 12314
CCCACGCCACCGCCTCCCGGTCCTCCCGCCCCTCCCGTCCCCAGAGCCGAGGTGGGGAAGCCTCCCCAGGCGCACCCACCTCCTCCACCAGAAGCCCCTCGGGGTAGGGGCCGTTTTGGGGCAGGTAGGCGAGGAGGCGCCCCCTGGCGTAGCTGCCGTAGGCGGCGAGGGACCTGCCTCGAGGCGCACCTCCCCCTTCGGGCCGAAGAAGCCCCGCCATCACCCGGAGGAGGGTGGTCTTCCCCGAGCCGTTGGGCCGAGGAGGGCGAGCCACTCCCCTGGGGAGAGGAGGAGGTCCACACCCTCCAGGGCAAAGGGGCCGTGTAGGCCCCGGGCCTCAAGCCGCCCACGGCGCCTCCACATGAGGTACAGGAAGAAGGGCCCCCCCAGGAGGGTGGTCACCACCCCCACGGGAAGCTCCGCCGGGCGGGCCAGGGTGCGGGCGAGGAGGTCCGCCAGGGCGAGAAGGGCCCCGCCCCCTAGGGCGCTTGCGGGAAGGAGCAGGCGGTAGTCCTCCCCCAAAAGCCGCCTCAGGACGTGGGGCGCCACCAGGCCCACGAAGCCGATGATCCCCGCCTGGGCCACGGCTCCCGCGGTAAGGAGCTTGCCGCCCCCAAAGGAGGAGCTTGAGGCCCTCCAGGGGAAGCCCGAGGCTTCTGGCCGTCTCCTCCCCGAGCCCTAGGGCGTTGAGCACCCTTCCCAGGAGGAAGAGGGGAGGCAGGGCGAGGAGCAGGAAGAGGGCCAGGGCCCTCACCCCAGGCCAGCCCATAAAGGCCAGGTTCCCCAGGGTGTAGGCGAAGACCGCCCGCACCCGGTCGGCGTCCTGGAGCATGAGGTAGGTGGTGGCCCCCGTGAGGACGCTTCCCACCACCACCCCGGCCAGGACCAGTTCCCCCGTGCGGGCCACCCCCCCGCCAGGACCAGGGTGAGGAGGGTGGCGGAAAGGGCCCCCAAAAAACCGAAGAGGGTGGCGGAAAGGGGCAGGTGCTGGAAGACGGCGTGCTGGGCAAAGGCCGGGGAAAGCCCCCTAAAAGGCTCG
>BBBL01000546.1 GCA_001311545.1 Thermus kawarayensis JCM 12314
CGGACTGGGCCCGGGGGTACGGGGTGGGCCCGGGAACCCGTTTGGAGTAGCCCCCGCATCCCGGCCCGGGCAAGGGGAGGCCGCAGGAGGCCCTATGCTGGCCCAAGCCAGCATAGGGGGGCATTAGAACTCCTCGTCCCACTCCACGATGGTTTCGCTGGTGAGGGTGGTGGCGGGCTTTCCCTCCATCCCGGTGGCGGTCACCTCGGCCCCCCGCTCCCGGAGGAGGCCGAACTGGGCGGCGATGCCCCGAAGGCCCGCCCCGGCCAGGGCCACCACCGCGAACACCGTGAGCCCCCAGGCCAGGTAGGGCACCAAACCCTGCCCGATGGACAGGTTGGACAGGAGGCCTAAGGCGGGCAACCCCCCATACTCGGCCAGGATGGAGCCAAAGTAGGACAGGCCTTCCGCCACGATGGGCAGGAAGAGCAAGAGAAAGGCCAGGCCCAGGAGGTTCCAGTAGACGTTGCGCCCGCCGAAGGTGAGGCGGATGAGGTAGAGGGGAAAGAAGGCCAGGGCCGAGGCCAGAAGGAAAAAGACCGCCCGGGGGATGCCCGCCGTTTGGACCAGAGCCAGCTTCAGGTCCAGCCAGGGGTTGGCCCGGGGGCTTGGCTGAAGCGCTGGCGGAGTTCGTCCAAGGCCTCGTAGAGGGTGAGGGCGTCCAGGGTGCGCAACCCCGTGGCCGTGGAGAGGTGGACAAGCCCCCGCGAAACCTTTTCCGTCAGGACAGGGTCTACCTGGGAGAAGACGGGCTCTATCCCGGCGCGGAACCTCCAGAGGGCCCGGTCCAGGTGGTACCGCCCCTGGTCCACGTTCCCTCGGCCTAGGGCGGTCACCGCCAGGCCCACCTCGTTCTGCACTTCTTGGAAAGCCTCTAGTAGCTCAAAGTTGTATTGGTATCCCAGGGCGTGGGCCTGGGTTCTCACCGCCTTGGCGGTGGCGGGGTCCATCCATGGAGGGACGTAAAAGGTTTCCACGGGGGCCTCCCCCGGCTCCGAAGCGGTGGAAGGGGCCACGGGGAGAAGGCCTTGGGCAGG
>BBBL01000547.1 GCA_001311545.1 Thermus kawarayensis JCM 12314
GCTACGTGGGCGGGGAGAGGCGCGACCCCGGGACGGGCCGGGTCCTCCCGGGAGCCGAGCGCCTCCGGGCCCTGGAGGACCCCACCTCCCGGCTGGGGCTGAAGGAGTGGGCAGGCTTCACCCGGCTTGGAACGCCCTGAACCTGGGCATGGCCCTCTCTGAGCTGGAAAGCCTTCTGAGCCGCCCCCTTTCCCCCTCGGAGGCCCGCTTCTACGGGGCCATGAGGGCGTGGTGGAAGGCCTCATGGAGTGGGACCGCTTCCGGCACCGGGAGGCCCTGGAGAAGCTCTCCTCCCACCTCCGTGGCCCTGGCGGTGGCCGAGGCCTGGGGGCACGGGGGCAAGGTGCGGGTCCTACAGGGCCTGGAAGCCCTCCTCCCCCACCTGAAGGCCACCGTGGAGGCCGGGGGGAAGCCCACCTTCGCCCTCCTCCGGGACCTCCTGGCCAACGCCGAACGCCGGGCGGAGCTCGGCCGCTTTGACGACGCCCTGGCGAGGCTCTACCGGGCCCTGGAGCTGGCCGCGGAAGCCGACATCCACGAGCGGTTGGGCCTCGTGCTCAAGGACCACCAGACCTGGCCGGAGGGCTTCCCGCAGAGCCTGAGAGAGCGCCTCCTGAAGCCCCGGGGCCTCATGGACCTCCTGGAGGCGGCCTTTGAGCTGGACCTGGCCTTTGGCCAGCAGGGCACCCTGGCCCAGCGCCTCTTTGGGGAGAAAAACCGCCTCCAGGCCCTCCTGCAGAGGAGACACGAGAGCATCCTGGCTCACGGCACGAGGCCCGTGGAGCGGGAGGTGCAAACAGTTGGGGCATAGCGCACACCTCTTCACCCAAGCGCTCGCACGCCTTCGCGTCCTTCCGCCTCACCCGGGCGAGTCCCGTACGATGAAAAGCCCCGGAGGGCTATACTCCCTCACAGGAGGCCGTCGGTGGTCAGCGGAGCTACCTCGCGGGGAAGGCCCAGGAAAAGGAAGAAGGAGAAGGCCTTCACCGGGGCCCAGGCCCTCCTGGTCTTCCTTTCTGGAGAAGACCAAAAGTCCA
>BBBL01000548.1 GCA_001311545.1 Thermus kawarayensis JCM 12314
GAGGAGGCTCCCCCAAGGCCCCGTCCTTCCCAGGCCCCGCTGTTCCCACCGGGTCATGGGCCAGAGGACCAGGTGGGCGGCCCTCCCGGCCAGGGTCTCCGACAGACGGGCGTGGAGAAGGAGGTGGGCAGAGCCCGTGAGGACGAAGCGGCCGGGTACGCGGGCCTCGTCCACGGACCGCTTGATGGCCAGGAGGAGCTCGGGCACCCGTTGCACCTCGTCCAGGATGAGCCACTCCCCCCGGCGGAGGAGGGCGTGTGGGTCGGCTTTCGCCTGGAGGCGGAGGTCTAGGTCGTCCAGGTTCAGGTAAAGGTGCTGGGCCAGGTCGGGTGTGTGGCGCACCAGGGTGCTTTTACCCACCTGCCGGGCGCCCATGACCGCCACCACGGGGAAGACCCGCATGAGCCGTTCCAGGAGGGGACTGGCTGCGCGGGGTAGGAAGGCGATTTCCATACCTGCATGATAATCATTCACAGGCGGAAATGATAGGGCGTCGTCCGGCCTCGAGGGGCCCGGGGCTTAAAGAGGTTTCCGTAGACGAGGTAACTGCTTTCCCGTCAGGGAAACACCTTGTGGAACACGAGGTGGAGGCCCCACTTGCCGTGAGTCAGCCCGTCAGGGCTACCTTGGGCAAGGAGAGGGGTAGGGCTGGAAAGCGGCCCCTCTGGGAGTAAACGACAAACCCCGCCGCCTCGAGGCGGCGCTTCACCTCCTGGTAGGGAAGCGGCCTAAGCGGCGAGGCCAAGCTCCACCTCTACCGTGCGCACCACGGGGGCGTGCTCCGGGGTGGGGGGCTCGAAGTAGAGCTCCAGGGCCTCCTTGAGGTTGGCCAGGGCCTCCTCTTCGGTTTCCCCCTGAGAGGCCACGTCCACCTCGAGGCACTGCGCCACCCAAAGGTTGCCCTCCCGCCAGAGGAGGGCCGTAAAACGCCGGGTCATGGCCCCATGATAACGCGCCGCCTCGAGGCGGCGAGGGGAAGGTGGCGGGGCACTTCTCCGGGGCTCCACACCGCGACTTCGTGGAGAACAAGCC
>BBBL01000549.1 GCA_001311545.1 Thermus kawarayensis JCM 12314
CCCGTCCTCGGGGGCCGGGAAGATGAGGTTCTCCGCCCCCACCTCCTGGGCGAGGGTCTGGGCGGCGCGGGCGGCGGCCTCGGAGAGGAGGCGGCTTCCCGCGAAGAGGTCCCGGGTCCTCCGGGCCGTGGCGATGAACTCCTGCACCGGGCCCAGGGCGATAGCGAGGAGACGTTCCATAGATCCCCCTCTTTGGCCTCCAGAATACCAGGCTTCCGGGAACCCCATCAAGGGCTTGCTAGCCCCCCAGGGCCTTCTCCAGTTCCTGGGGAAAGCGATACACCCCGGGGACGCTCCCGTGAACCTCGGACCTTCTCCCGCTCCCGAGGATGACGGCTCCGGAGGTTGGCACTGTGGTAAGGCACCACCGCAAGGCAGAGCTGGCCCCCGAGGGTCCTGGCCTCCTGGGCGAACTGGGCGAGGGCCTTCCGGGACATTTCCTTCCGCTCCTCCCCGAGGGAGGGCCTGAACCAGTAGGGCCGGCCCCGGTAGACCACGAAGAGCCCGTCCTTTTGGGGAAGCCGGGCCGCGCGGGCCCCGGGGGGAAGGTCTGCGGTGGGGGGGTTTCCACAAAGGGCAAGGTAAACCGGGCCTTGCGTCATAGCCGCTTTGAAGGTCCAGTATACCCTGCCCGCCAACCGCAATCCCCTTACGGGCTAAGTGGTTTGCAACCTGGGTGGGTCAAACCACCTACGCCGTCTACATCCAGTCGCAATCCCCTTACGGGGCTAAGTGGTTTGCAACCCATTGACGAGCCCGGGACCTTCTGGAGCGAGTATTCCGAGGTCGCAATCCCCTTACGGGGCTAAGTGGTTTGCAACTGCGACTCTCCCACATCGCCTTTCTCGGGAAGGGAATCGTCTGGTCGCAATCCCCTTACGGGGCTAAGTGGTTTGCAACACCTGCCCGAGGGGCGGGTGGACGAGTGGCCCCTGGACCCCAGGTCGCAATCCCCTTACGGGCTAAGTGGTTGGCAACCTGTCCACCGGAAAAACCGCCTTCAAAGGCAATGAACTCG
>BBBL01000550.1 GCA_001311545.1 Thermus kawarayensis JCM 12314
CGTTCAGGACCCGCCCCCCGGCGCTCACCAGGCGGCCCCCTTCCCTCCGGTCCCGGCGTGGAAGACCAAAACCCCTTCCGGGGGCTCGGGGAGGTGGAGGGGATCCCCTTCCTGGGGTTTTCGGGGTAGCCCGGGGCGGCCAGGACACAGAGGCCGCCGCCCCTTCCCTCCAGGAAAGCCTCGTCCCCGCAAGCCGCCCCTCGGCCACCTTGAGGGCCAGGTCCACCAGGTCGTTCTCCAGAAGGGGGAGGACCGCCTGGGCCTCGGGGTCGCCGAAGCGGGCGTTGAACTCCAGGACCTTGGGGCCTCACGGGTGAGCATGAGCAGCGTAGACCACCCCCCGGTAGACCACCCCCTCGGCCCGGAGGCCCCGGACCAGGGGCCAGAGGATCTCCTCCTCCACCCGCCTCAGGGTGGCCTCGTCCATGGGGTAAGGGCCACCGCCCCCATCCCCCGGTCATGGGGCCTTGGTCCCCGTCCAGGAGGCGCTTGTGGTCCTGGGAAGGAGGAGGGGCAGGACGGTCTCCCCGTCGGTGAGGGCCAGGACCGTGGCCTCCTCCCCCTCCAGGTACTCCTCTACCACCACCTCCCCTCCTTCGGGACCGGAGAGGAGGTTGATCACCGCCTGCTTGGCCTGGTGCAGGTCAAGGGCCACCGTGACCCCCTTCCCCGCCGCGAGCCCCGAGTCCTTGACCACGATGGCGCCCCCACCTCCTCCAGGTACTCCAGGGCCTCCAGGGGCTCCTGGAAGACCCGGTAGCGCGCCGTGGGGATGCCGTAGCGCTCCATGAGGCTCTTGGCGAAGGCCTTGGAGCCCTCAATCATGGCCGCCTTCTGGGTGGGGCCGAAGACCAGGAGGCCCCGGGCCTGGAAGCGTCGGCGATGCCCTCCACCAGGGGCGCCTCGGGGCCCACCAGGGTGAGGTCTATCCCCTCCGCCAGGGCCCAGTCCGCCAGGGCCTCCACGTCCCCGTTCCAGGGGACGAGCTCGGCCAGGGCCTCCATGCCGGCGTTGCCGGG
>BBBL01000551.1 GCA_001311545.1 Thermus kawarayensis JCM 12314
GGCCTCCTTCACCCTCCCGTCCCGGTAGCGGCCGTAAGGGGTGTAACTTCTTAGGGCGTAGACGGCCCTGGCCCTAAGCCGCCTCGCCGCCTCGGGCACCTTTTCCCAAGGGGGGCCCTCCAGGACCCAAAGGGCCCCACCCCGGGCCCGGTAGGCCTCCCGCAGGGCCAGGACGTTGCGCAAAAACCAGGCCCGCCGCCGGGGAGAGGTCCTCAGGTTGTTGGGGTCCAGGACCACGAGGCCCACCACGGGGCCTTGGGCCAGGGCCTCCAGGAGGGCGGGGTGGTCGGAGAGGCGCAGGTCCGCCCGGTGCCAGACCAGGAGGGGACCCATCAGGGATGCTCCTCCACCACCGAGGGAAGGCGGGCGGCGAGCAGGGCCTTCGGAAGCAGGAGGACCCGCTCCCAGACCCTGAGGTGGGCCCGCCTTCTCAGGTTATCGTAGCCGGAAAGCCTGAGCTTATCCAGGACTCCCCGGTACTGCAAGGCGGCGAGGGCCACGGCCGCCCGGCCCACCCTGAGGTGCTGGAGGCCGGAAAGCCCCTCCCGGTAAAGGGTCCGGGCCTTCCCCTCCAGGTGGGCCATGAGGGCCCGGTACCCCGGGGGATGCGCCCCGACCGGAGTTCCTCAAGGCGCACCCCGTGGGCCTGGAGGAGGTCCAGGGGCAGGTAAACCCGGTTCCGCCCCAGGTCCTCCCCCACGTCCCGCAGGATGTTGGTGAGCTGCATGGCCTGCCCTAGCTTCACCGCCTTGTCCTCCGCCTCCTTACCCCCTCCGGCGATGGGGGCCATCATGCGCCCCACGGTCCCCCCCACCCGGTAGCAGTAGAGGAGGAGCTCTTCCTCGGTCCTGAGGCGTACGGGCCCCAGGTCGGTCTGGAAGCCTTCCCTCATGTGGAGGAAGGCCTCAAAGGGGATGGGCCAGCGCTCCAGGGCCCAGGCGAGGCCCTTTTCCCACTCGGAAAGGGGCTCTTCCCGGTAGGCCCGCTCCACCCCCTCCCACCAGGC
>BBBL01000552.1 GCA_001311545.1 Thermus kawarayensis JCM 12314
CACCGGCAGGCGGGTTCGGATTTCCCCGCCCACCGGCGGCGGGAGAAGTTCCCGGGACTCATCCCGGTCCCCCCTTCCCGCTTTCAGCAGGCAGCCCGGGCATCGCAGCCCGGACCTGTCCAGGTCGCCCGATGCCTCCCGGTCCCCCGGGAGTTGGTGGATCGGGGATAGAGGCGGCCCCTCTCAGAGCCGCCGCCCCCCGTTGAGTGCGGGGCGAGCGAGCATTTCCGCCCGCACCCCGCTTCCCCGGCAACCAGGTGGGTGTGGGGGCACCACACCTGGCCTCGGGCCCCGGCGCCACCCGGGTTTGGTCCATCCCCAGGGTAGCGCGCCCGCCCCGGCCCGGTCAACCGGACCGCCTAAAGGGATGTCTTTACACCCGCCTTTCCGCCGGAAACCGCGTGAAAGGAAGGCCCTTCTCCTTGACAACCCCCTCCCTCCCGTGGTACGTTCTCCCCTGAGGAGGCCACCATGTCCCTTCTTTCCCGCCTGGAGAAGCGTCTACGGGAGAAGGCGAGGCCCCGCCTTGAAGAGCGGCTGACCCTCCGCCTGGACCCGGCCACCCATGAGGCGCTGGAGAGGCTGGCACAGGAGCACGGCATGACCCTCTCCGAGCTGGCCCGGGAGATCCTCACCATGTTGGCGGAGGAGTACCTGGCTAAGGGGCCAAAGGGCAAGTTAGAGGAGCCGCCACCAGAGGCGCCAAAAAAAGCGGCCTTCCCTCTTCCCCGATAGCGCACAGGAGTAGCCCATGCCCGCCGACCCCGAGGACTACCCCCTCCTGCGCAGCCAGTCCGCCCTCCTGGCCCAGGCCCTGCGCTTGGTGGCCCGGGACGGGTACACCTGGTGGCAGCTCCAGGAGACGCCCACGGAGAAGGTCCTCCTGGCGGTCAAAAAGCTAGACGAGAAGTGGGCGGTCCTCCTGGACCGCGCCCCCCGGAACGTGCGCCGCCAGGCCCGCCTCCCCGTGGTCCACGCCCTCCTGGCCCCGGTGAGCG
>BBBL01000553.1 GCA_001311545.1 Thermus kawarayensis JCM 12314
CAGAACCAAAGGATGCCCCGGCGTGGCGATGGCCTCCCCGGGACCGGTACCCCCCCACGCCCCCCTGGTGGTGCTCCTCCCAGGCCCCGGGAAAGCCCACCCGGCATAGGCCCCCTGGAGGGCGGCGAAGACCTCCCCCAAAGTCGCCCCAGGCCGAGAAGCAGATAGGGCCGCCGCCTCCACCTCCAAAACCTTCCGGTACCTGACCTCCACCTCAGCATGGCCCAAGGAGACCATCCGGGTCAGGTTCGCCACCAGGCCCCCCCGCCCGGCGCACACCACCGCCATGAAGGCCCGCCCCAAAGGCTTCTCCTTGGGCAGGGGGTGGCGGTGCCGGAAGAGCCTCCCCTCCCCCGCCACCAAAAGGAGGAGGGGCCGGATGCCCTTGGCCCAGAGGGCCTCCGCCAAGCCCCGGCGAGGGCGTACTCCGTCCACTCCGGCCGGGCCGAGCGCACCACCTCCCCCACCGCCATGGCCGCCTCCCGTCCGAGGTGGGAAAAGGCCTCCTGCGCCTCCCGGGAAAGGACGAGGCGGAGGGGGGTGAGGTCGTGCTCCAGGTCGTTGGGGCTTCCTGGGAGCGGGAAGGCGTACCAGGGGTGGACCCTTACGGGAAGCCACGGGGCCTCCTCCTCCACCATCCGGGGGTGCTCTATGGCGCTGGTGTGGAGGACCACCTCCTCCCCCACCTCCAGGTAGGCCACACCTTCCCCCATCCCCAGGGTGTTCTCCCCGCCTACCAGCCAGGCGAAGTTCTCGGGGCGGGCCACGTAGAAGTGGGGGAAGCCCCGCTCCTCCATGAAGCGGCGAAGGCGCTTTAGGGCCTCGAGGTTCACGGCGACCTCCGGTAGCGCTCCAAGAGGAGCTCCACCCAGGCCTCGTAATCTGGGAGCAAGGCCCCAACCCCTTCCACGGGCGGTGGCCCGGGAACCGCCTCCGGCCGGGTGGCCCGGAGGGCCTCTTCCAGGCTGGGGTAGACCCCTGTCCCCACCAGGGCCAGGATC
>BBBL01000554.1 GCA_001311545.1 Thermus kawarayensis JCM 12314
CGCCCAGACCCCGCACCTCCACCCCCAGCATCTCCAAGAAGTGCCCCAGGTCCTCAATCTCCGGCTCCATGGCCGCCTGGATCAAGGTGGCCTCCCCTCCTAGGGCCACGGCCAGCATGGCCTGCTCGGTGCCCCCCACGGTGGGCAGGTCAAAGACCACCCGGCCCGAGAGGGGGCGGGTCCTGCGGGCGTAGAACTGGCCCCCTTCCTCCTCCACCACCTCAGCCCCCAGGGCCTTTAGGGCCTTGATGTGCTGGTCCACGGGCCTGGCGCCGAAGGCGCACCCCCCGGGCAGGGAGATCCTGGCCTCCCCCACCCGGGCGAGAAGCGCCCCCCAGACGATGAAGCTGGCCCGCATCTGCCCACCAGCTCGTAGGGGGCGTGGGAGGTGCGGATCTCCGGCGTGTGCAGGTGCAGGGTCCGCCCCTCCCAGAGGTAGCGGGTGCCCAGGTGGGCCAGAAGCTCCAGCATCACTTCCACGTCGCGGAGCCTGGGCACCTCCAGGAGGGTGATGGGCTCCTCGGTAAGGAGCTTGCCGCCAGGATGGGGAGAGCGGCGTTCTTGGCGGGGTAGATGCGGATCTCCCCAGAAAGGGGCACCCCCCCTTCCACGTACAGGATCCTGCGGCCTCCCTTTCCCGGGTCTGGGTGCGTCATACACACCTTACTCAAGGTGAGCATAAAACGCAAAAAAACACATTGTCAAGCCAATGGGCCTTCTGCTACACTAAGCCCCAAGGGGCGGTATGCCGAAGAAGGAGAAGAAGCGGCTACAGGTGGTCATCTCTGAGGAGCAGGACGCCCTCCTCACCCGGGCCGCCTACGCCCTTTCCAGCCCCGAGCGCCTGGTGTCCAAGTCGGAGGTGGTGCGCCTGGCCATCGCCAAAATCGTCCAGGAGCTGGAGGGCAACAAGGAGGAGCTGGCCGAACTCCTGAAGCGCCTGGAGCCGGAAGAATAGAATGGCCCACGTGGTCCTGGGCGGGCGGTACCGCCTCGAGGCC
>BBBL01000555.1 GCA_001311545.1 Thermus kawarayensis JCM 12314
TCCGCCCGGGGATGGACCCCCTGGAGGTGGCGGCGGAGGTAGGGGGGCTTGAGCTTGTGGCCATCGCCGGGGTCTACCTGGAGGGGTACGAGGCGGGGCTTCCCCTGGTCCTGGACGGCTTTCCCGTGACGGCAGGGGCCCTTCTCGCCTGGAGGCTTGTCCCCGGGGTCCGGGAGCACTTCTTCGCCGGCCACCTCTCCCGGGAGCCGGGGCACGGGAGGGCCCTGGAGGCCCTGGACCTGAGGCCCCTCCTGGACCTGGACCTTGCCCTGGGAGAGGGGACGGGGGCGGTCCTGGCCATGCCCCTCCTCAGGCCGCCGCCCGCATCCTCCACATGGCCACCTTCGGGGAGGCGGGGGTGTCCTCCCGGTGAGGCCACCCCAGGGCCTGGCACGGGGTGGTATAAAATCCCGGCCATGAGGCACCAGGATCTGTACCTGGCCTGGGACCTCCTGGAGGAGGGGGACCTTCTCGGGGCCCTGGAGCACGCGGAGCGGGCCTACCGCAGGCACCCCAAGGACCCGGAGGCCCGGTTTCTCTACGGCTACCTGCGCTTCTCCTCCTCCGGAGCCTACGAGGGGCTCCGCCTCATGGAGCTCGGCGCCAAGGCCTTGGGCGGGGAGGCCTGCGCGAGCTTTGGCGGGTCTACGGCACGGAGTTCCCGGCCCACCTCCTAGACCTGGCCCGCTTCCTGGAGGGAAGGGGCCTTTCCCTCCCAGGAGACACCGCCTGGGCGGAGGCCGTTCTGGTGGAGCAGGGGCTTCCTCTGGAGGTGGCCCGGGAGGTGGAGCGGTGGCTCTACCAGGAGGATATCCCTTCCCTGGAAGGGTTCTTTCGCAAACACCCTTCCCCCTATCCGGGCTACCTCCTGGTGCGCCTGTACCTGGTCCGCGGGGCCTTCCTCAAGGCGCAAGGCCTCGCCGGGGAGCTCGGGGAGGCTTGGGGCGGGGACTGGCGGGTGGAGCTGGCCCGCCTCCTCGCCC
>BBBL01000556.1 GCA_001311545.1 Thermus kawarayensis JCM 12314
CGCCCTCCACTACGCCCAGCGCCGTGCGCACCCGCACGGGGCGGCCCAGGGTGTAGGAGGCCTGGCGGTAGCGGAGGAGAAGGGCCTCGGGGGTTTCCAGGAGGGGAGGAGGGCTTCCAGCTTGAGGAGGAACCCCTCCAGCACCTCCCGCCGGGAAAAGGGGCCGAACTCCCGGAGAAAGGCCGCTCCTTTCGGGGCCCAGGCCACGTTGACCCCCACCCCCAGGAGGGCGTAGGCCACCTCCTCGCCCTCGGCCTTGGCCTCCAGGAGCACCCCGGCGAGCTTCCTGCCGTCCGGGGCGAGGAGGTCGTTGGGCCACTTGAGCCCCCCACCCCCACCGCCTCAAAGAGGGCGAGGCCAGAGAGGAGGGGAAGGAGCCCCAGGGCGGGAAGGGGAAGGCCCGGCCTCAGGAGGAGGGAGAAGGTGAGGCTCGCTCCCAGGCGGCTTTCCCACCGCCTGCCCCGCCTACCCCGCCCCCTTTCCTGCACCTCCGCCAGGACCAGGGCCCCTTCCGGGGCCCCTTCCTCCGCCCAGGCCCGGAGGACGTCCTGGGTGCTCCCCACCCGGCCCAGGTAGCGGTAAGGCCTTCCCAGGCGGCCCTGGGGCCGGAAGAGGTGGGGGAGGGGGGTGCCCGGTAGGATGCGGTAGCTTGGCGGGAGACCTCTACGGGATAGCCCTCGGAGAGGAGCCTCCTCGCCTCCTTGGAGATGGCGGCCCGGCTCACCCCCAAGGCCCCGGCCAGGGCCTCGCCGCTCTGGCAGGCCTCGGTGAGGAGGGCGAGAAGCCCCGGCATCAGGCCAGTTCCACCTGGGAGAGGTCCCCGAGGATGAGCCGGTGGGCCCGGGGAAGGCCGTGGCGGCTTTTCACTGGCCCCCACCCCCAGGATGCTCTCCTGCAGGCGCAAGGCCACGTCCTCGAGGACGGCGTGGTCCTCCAGGAGGGAGTACTCCACCTCCGAGCGCACCACCGCACCCCGCCCCAAGG
>BBBL01000557.1 GCA_001311545.1 Thermus kawarayensis JCM 12314
AGCGGTCCTCCCGGGGGGGAGAGGACCTCCACCCCTTCCAGGAAGAGGGCCCCCTTGCGGCGCACGGGCGTTCCCCGCACCGCCTCTCCCGGTAGTCCCCCCTTGACGAGGACCACCCCCTCTTCGCTCCGGGCCAGGCCGTAGCCCCCGGGCACCAGCTTTTCCACGGTTAGGACCTTCACCCCTCCACCCTACCACCGGGCCCTCGGGCGGGGGGAGCGCTACAATGAGGGGGTGATCCGGGTGCTGTTGGCAGACGACCACGCCCTCTTCCGCCAGGGGCTCAAAAGCCTTTTGGAGGCGGAGGGGGACTTCCGGGTGGTGGGGGAGGCCAAGGACGGCTGGGAGGCCATGCGCCATGCCCTCGAGGCCAAGCCCGACGTGATCCTCATGGACATCCAGATGCCGGGGCTGGACGGGGTGCAGGCCACCCAGGCCATTCTCAAGGAGTGGCCCCAGGCCAGGGTGATCATCCTCACCATGTACCGTCAGGACGCCTACGTCTTTGAGGCGGTGAAGGCGGGGGCGAGGGGGTACCTCCTCAAGGACACCGACGCCCGGGAGCTCACCGAGGCCATCCGCCGGGTCCACGCCGGGGAGGTGCTGCTGGACGCGGAGCTGGCCGGGCGCATCATCCAGGACTTCCGGGCCAAGAAGGAGGGCCAGGCCTCCTTGCACGCCGAGCTTTCCGAGCGGGAGGTGCAGATCCTGAAGCTTTTGGCCCAGGGCTACACCAACCTGGAGATCGCCGCCGAGCTCGGCCTCTCGGAGAAGACGGTGCGCAACCGCCTTTCCGAGATCTTCCAGAAGCTCCACCTGAACAACCGCACCCAGGCCGCCCTCTACGCCATCCGCGAGGGGCTGGTCCAGCCCGAGCGGAAGAGTAGTGGACCCGGTGCGCTTCCTCCTGGAGCTCGCCCCCCTGGAGGGGGAGGAGGCCAGGGGGGCCTTTGTGGCCCGGCACCTTCCCGGGGCCCGGAGGGACGG
>BBBL01000558.1 GCA_001311545.1 Thermus kawarayensis JCM 12314
TGGGGCGGGCCCTCTTCCAGGCCGCCAACAACGCCCTCGTCCTTTCCCTGGCCCCCGTGGGGACGGAGGCGCTGGCCTCGGGGGCCCTCTCCGTGGCCCGGGC
Organism: Thermus kawarayensis JCM 12314; assembly: GCA_001311545.1. Next base: position 104 of record BBBL01000558.1, read on the forward strand.
CTGGGCCAAGCCCTGGGAAGCGCCCTCGCCGGGGGAAGCCTCGGCCTCTTCTACCGCCTCTTCCCCAACCACGGCCTGGCCTTCGCCGCCACCGCGCTCCTCCTCACCGCCCTCATGGGGCTTTCCACCCTCCTCATCCGGGCCCGGGAGGGGTCAGGTTAGGAGGTGGGCCATCCGGCGCTGGATGATCCGGGCGGCCAGGGCCGGGCTGAGGCGGCAGAGGAGGTCCATGGTCTGGGCGTCCCTGCCCAAGAGCACCCGGAAGGCGTCCCGTTCCACAGCCTCCAGGAGGCGCCTGGCCGCCACCTCGGGCTCGAGGACGGGCACCTCCACTCCTTCCGCCCTCGGGACTTCCACCCCCGAGTGCTGGGCGATGCCCGTGCGCATGGCCCCGGGCAGGACCAAGGTGACGCGCACCGGGGTCCCCTGGAGCTCGGCCCAAAGGGCCTCGGTGAGGAGCTTCACCGCCGCCTTGGAGGCCCCGTAAAGGGCCTGCCCCGGCACGGGCACGAAGGCCCCCATGCTGGAGACGTTCACTATGTGGGCCTCGGGGCGCTTGAGGAGCTTGGCAGGAAGGCCCGGGTCATGTAAAGGGTGCCCCAGAAGTTCACCCGCATCACCCGCTCCACAGTGGCCTCGTCCAGGTCCAAAAGGCGTTTGAAGGCTGGATGACGCCGGCGTTGTTGATGAGGCCGTCCACCTGGCCGTGGGCCCTCTCCACTTCCTCGGGCAGGGCTGCCACCCTTTCCTTGTCGGTGATGTCCAGGGCGTGGAGGCTTAAGCCTTCCCCGTGGCTTCCCGCCTTGGCCTGGGTCTCCCGGAGCCCCTCCGCCCTGAGGTCCACCGCCGCCACCCTCGCCCCCCGCTGGAGAAGCCCCAGGA
>BBBL01000559.1 GCA_001311545.1 Thermus kawarayensis JCM 12314
CCCCCTCCCCCGCCCAGGCCTCGAGGAGGGCCCTCCGGCGGGAAGGGGGCAGGGTGGCGGTCATGACGATGGCACTGGAGCCCAGGGCCCTAAGCCAGCGCAGGAGGGCCTGGATGAGGCCCGAGGTGTAAACGTCGTAGGCGTGCACCTCGTCCAGCACCACCACCCGGTTCATGAGCCCCAGAGGCGGATGAAGTGGTGCTTGACCCTTAGGACCCCCAGGAGGGCCTGGTCCAGGGTGCCCACCCCATGGGGGCCAGCATGGCCCGCTTGCGGGCGGAGAACCACGCCGAGGCCACCGCGCCCTCCTCCTCCCCCTCGTCCCACACCTGACGGGGTGCGGCCCTCCCCAGGAGTTCGGCGTAGTGGGGATTGAGGAGGGCGGTGCCGTGCTGGAGCTGGAGCTCCACGGGGCTTCCCCCGGTCAGGCGTTCCAAAAAGCCTTCACCCGGGGGAAGAGGCCGTTGGCCGTGGCCTGGGTGGGCAGGGCCACGTAGAGCCCCCGTTGGCCGAGCCCCGCCTGGAGGAGGTGGTGGGCGTAGAGGGCGGCCTCGGTCTTGCCCATGCCCATGGGGGCCTCCACCAGGAGGAGGACCGGGCTACGCGCACCTTCCAGGAGGGCCGGAACGTTCTCCTGCAGGGCGTTGGGCTCTCGGATGTAGGGGAAAAGTTCCCGGAACTCCCTCCTCTGGGCCTTCGCGAAGGGGGGCCAGCCCAGGCGGTCCAGGGCCTCCCGGGCGAGCTTCAGGGCCTCCTCCAGGTAGTCTTCCCGGCGGGGGTCCCGGCCGTAGGGGAAAAAGGAGGGGTCCGAGGCCACCCAGTCGGCGAAGGAGGCCAGGGCCATGACCCGGAGGACGGCCTCGGGCCTGGCCTCCGCGCCCGCCGGAAGCTTCGGGAGGGGGGCCTCCAGCCTGCGGAATAGCTCGTCCACAAGCCACCTCCGGGCTTCCTCCCAAAGGGGGTCTTCCCCCTCTAGGTGGG
>BBBL01000560.1 GCA_001311545.1 Thermus kawarayensis JCM 12314
GGCGGGGGGTTCTGGGGCGGCCTCCTGGAAACTCCCCCAGGCCCCGCACCCCGGGCACCGCCCCAGGGGCTTCGGGGTGCGGTAGCCGCACTCCACGCAGACGTAGCTGGTCTTCTCCTGCCTCCTCACGCCGGGGGTGGGCCTACACCAGGAACTCCTCCACCTCGTGGAAGGCCAGGTGCCCGTCCTCCACGTTCACATAGAGGCGGCCCACCGGCTTCTTGAGGAGGGCCAGGGAGAGGGGGTCCTCAATGCGCTCGCGGATGACCCCCCGGATGGCCCGGGCGCTGCCCGTCTTGGGGGCCTGGTCCACCACGAAACGGGCCACCTCGGGGGCGAAGACCACCTCTATGTCCCGGCTCCTCAACTCCCTTTGGATTTCTTCCAGCATGAGCCGGGCCACCTGCACCAGCTCCTCCTCGGTGAGGGGGCGGAAGCGGATGACCTCGTCCAGCCGGTCCAAAAACTCCGGGGTGAAGAGGGCCTTGAGGGGGGACTCGGTGTCCACCTCCCGGGAGGTGAAGCCGATGGCGGGGCCCACGTTGTAGCCGGTGTTGGAGGTCATGATGAGGATCACCCGGCGGAAGTCCACCGTGCGCCCCATGCCGTCCGTGAGGCGGCCCTCGTCCAGGACCTGGAGGAAGGTGTTGTAGATGTCGGGGTGGGCCTTTTCAATCTCGTCCAGGAGGACCACGCTAAAGGGTTGCCGCCGCACGGCCTCGGTGAGGCGCCCGCCCTGCTCGTACCCCACGTACCCCGGGGGGGCCCCGATGAGCTTGGAGATGGAGTGGGGCTCCTGGAACTCGGACATGTCAAAGCGGATGAGGGCCCTTTCCGAACCGAAGAGGACCTCGGCCAGGGCCTTGGCCAGCTGGGTCTTGCCCACGCCGCTTTGGCCCACGAAGAGGAAGCTCGCCGCCACCCGGGTCCTCCCCCCGAGGCCCACCCGGGCCCGGCGGAGGGCGCTCG
>BBBL01000561.1 GCA_001311545.1 Thermus kawarayensis JCM 12314
CCCAGGCCCTGGGCCCCCGCTTCCACCGGGGCGTGGTCCTCTACCTGGGGCGGGAGACCGTGCCCTTCGCCAAGGACCTCCACGCCCTCCCTCTCGAGGCCCTCTGGCGGCTCTGAGAGGGTAGGTAGAAAAATGGCAGACCCCTGCCAAGTGCGTCTCTGACGCAGCGGAGATGCCCTTTTCCCACCCCCCCTTCCTGTCACAGCTGGCAGAGCTCTGCCAAGCATGTCCAGGATGAGTCCATGCGGCCTAGCGATGGCTTTCACAAGGGCGGCGGGGTAGCGGAAGGCCTATTTGAGGTGGGGGTGATAGCGGATTATATACAGCCTAGGCCTTATTGGCAGAACTCTGCCACCCAAGTATACTGGAACTATGCCACGTGGTAGGCACCTGCAGCGGATCCCCCGGGAGGAGCGGGCCCGGCGGCTGGGCCAGGAGCCCCTAGGGCCGGGAGAGGCCAGCGAACCGGTACAGGTGAGGGTTCAGGAGGGGGTTCTTAAGCGGTTTAAGGAGCTCAGCGCCAAAGAGCGAGGCAAGGTGGTGGCCCTGGGCCTTATCTTTCACGACCGTTACGAAGGCCGTCTGGAACCAGAGGAGCTCGAGAGCGCCCTAGAGGAAATGGAGCGCTTCGCAGAGCTTATAGAACGCACACCAGGCCCCGTTTGGAGATTCATTGAACAGGAGTTTTCACCCTACCTCTCACCCCCCTTCCCGAGCTTCCTCCTTGGGGGCGAGGTGGCTTTTATCTCGGTCAGTAGCCTCTCCCCAGCTACCCTCCGCGCGTGGCGCCACGCCATCCCCGGAAAGGCCAGCCGCACCTCCCTCATGGCGTGAAAGGCCCGTACCACCAGCTCCGCGTGCATGAGCTGCGCCGCAAAGGAACGCGCCTGGCTCCTCCCCTGCCCCAGGTTCTGCTTGTAAAGCCTATGCACCACCTCCGCCTTCCAACGGCAAAACCACGCCCCC
>BBBL01000562.1 GCA_001311545.1 Thermus kawarayensis JCM 12314
CCCCGAGGACGCCCACCCCGACCACCGGGCCACCGGGTACATGGCCCTGAGGCTCCTGGGCGAGATGGACGCCCTGGACCGGCTCCTCTACTACGTGGTCCATGGAGCCTGGAGTGGCCCCTGCCCAAAGGCCTCCACCCCAGCCTCTACCTGGAGCCCCCGCCCCGGGGCCGCCACCTCCTTTGGCGCCGCCTGGACCTGAGCCCCGAAGAGGAGAAAATCAAGCTCCAGGCCCTGAAGGCCCACCGGAGCCAGATGGAGCTCCTGGGGCGCTTTATGGAGGCCTTCGTGCGCAAAAACGAGCTCTTCGCCCCCTACACCCCCTAACGGTTGCGGCTGGAGCGCACCTTGCGCACCCGCTTGGGCACCAGGTGGTCCTTGGGGATAACGCTGATGGTGCCGTCCACTTCCAGCACCGCCGCCAGCACCTCCTTGAGCTCCATGACCCCGTGCTCCCTGAGGGCGGCCATGAGCTCCTCGAGGTCCACGCCCTCCCGCTTCAGGTGCTCAGGGATAGGCACGCCGTCGTGCACCAGCAGGGTGGGCTCCCCCGCCATGCGCCGGGCCCAAGGGCTTCGGGAGAAGAGGCGGTCCAGAGCCAGGAGCGCCCCTGCTCCCAGAAGCCCCCCCACCAGGCTGTTGTCCGGCCCGATCATGGCGTTCTGCACCACGTTGGAAAGGAGCAGGAGGGTGAGGAGGTCCGCGGGCGTCATCTGGCCTAGGACCGTTTGCCGCTGAAGCGGAGAAGGGCGAGGAGGGCGCCATACACCGCCAAGACCCGGAGCAGGGTGAAGAGGACCGTGAGGGGGTCGCCCAAAGCTTCCCTAAGGTGGGCTTCCACGGGACCATTTTGGCGGATCCTTCGCCCCGGTCAGGGCAAAGGATCCGCAGGAAGGTTTTTGCCGGGGGCGGTATCAGCGGCCCCGGCCCACCCAGCGCCCCTCCGGGCCGGCCCTCCCGTG
>BBBL01000563.1 GCA_001311545.1 Thermus kawarayensis JCM 12314
CCCCTCCTCCGGGGGCGCGGCCCCTCCAGGAGCTTCAGGTAGAGGGGCGGAAGCTCCTCGCCCCTCGCCCGCTTCCTCCGGGCCAGGGCCTCGAGGAAGGCCCGGCCCCGCTCGCTGAGTCCTCCTTGTTCTTTATACTCCTTCCCTTCAAATCCTTCTTGGGGCATAAACCCCTCCCTTTTCGCGCGTTAGGGACGGAACTCCCCCGCGCGCTCACCTAGCGCCTCTTGCCTTTCCCGCCGGGAGGGGGTAACTTAAGCGAAGAGTCCTTCGGGGTTTAACCCCTCCCAGATTGCCCCCTCCTTCCTTCCCGGCGGGGGTCCTCTTATTTGGTCCTCGCGCGGCCCTGCCGCCTTGGGCCCCCTGGGGGCCCGGTCATCCCATTGCCCGGCATTATACCGGAACCCTGGAAAGAGGGGAGGGAGGGACCTGAAAAGCATTCCCCTACCCATAGCAGAGGCGAATGAGGCGAGTCAATATGGCACGCCTCCGTAGGCTCCCGGAGCGCAAACCCCTCACCAACGGGACACCAACAGGCGTGATATATTTCACTTGATTTTCGGAAGCGGCTTTCTCCCGTACCAAAGCCTGTATAATGCCGGGCAAGGATGTCAGAACAGGGGGGTCAAATCCTCAAAATCTCTGCAAACGCCGATGCTTATCGGCAAAATCGCCCCCGGCGAAGGCGCCCCCTGCTGAGGCCGGACGGGGGGGTGGACCTCGAGGCCGTCCGCCTCTTCCTCCAGCTGGGGCGCTACCGGGAGGGCGAGGCGGCCCTGGACCGGGATCCACAGCCGGAGAACCCGGAGTGGCTGAGGCTGAAGGGCTGGGCCCGCTGGCACCTAGGGGACGAGAAGGGGCTCCTCCTGGTGCGGAAGGCGGCCTCCCTGGCCCGGGAGCGGGCGGGGTGGGTGTGGGCAGGACCTGGGGGCCTCCTCTTCCGGG
>BBBL01000564.1 GCA_001311545.1 Thermus kawarayensis JCM 12314
GGCCCGGTGGCGGGCCTCCGCCTCAGGGGGCGGGTCCAGGGGGGCCCAGGCGGTGAGGAGGCCGAGCTCCCGCGCCCGTTCCTCGAGGAGGTCCTTCGCTTCCACCCCTTTATAATCCCCTACATGGAGGCTTTAAAGATCGCCCTCCTGGGGGGCGGCACCGTGGGGAGCGCTTTCTACCGCCTGGTGCTGGAAAGGCAGGAGGAGCTTTCCGCCCTGGGGTTTGCCCCCCGGTTTCTGGGCGTTGGTGCGGGACCCCAAAAAGCCCAGGGCCATTCCCCAGGAGCTCCTCCACACCGAGCCCTTTGGCCTTCTGGAGGCCGACCTGGTGGTGGAGGCCATGGGGGGGGTGGAGGCCCCCCTGAGTCTCCTCCTTCCCCCCCTCGAGGCCGGCATCCCCCTCATCACCGCCAACAAGGCCCTTTTGGCCGAGGCCTGGGACCGCTTGAGGCCCTTCGCCGAGGAGGGGCTCATCTACACGAGGCCAGCGTCATGGCGGGCACCCCCGCCCTCTCCTTCCTGGAGACCTTGAGGGGAAGCGAGCTCTTGGAGCTGCACGGGATCCTGAACGGCACCACCCTCTACATCCTCCAGGAGATGGAGAAGGGCCGGACCTACGCCGAGGCCCTTACCGAGGCCCAGCGCCTGGGCTACGCCGAGGCCGACCCCACCTTGGACGTAGAAGGGATAGACGCCGCCCACAAGCTCACCCTCCTCGCCCGGCTCCTGGTGGACCCCGCCTTCCCCTTCGGGAGGTGGAGGCCCGGGGGATCGCCCGCCTCACCCCGGAGGCCCTGAAGGAGGCGGAGGCCCGGGAGAGAGGGTCCGCCTGGTGGCGAGCCTCTTCGGGGAAGGAGGGAGGTGGCGGGCCCGGGTGGCCCCGGTGCGGCTTCCCCAGGACCACCCCCTGGCGAGGGCGCAGGGGAACGCCCTCCACGTGCGGGCGAG
>BBBL01000565.1 GCA_001311545.1 Thermus kawarayensis JCM 12314
CCGAGGCCCGGGGGCTTTTCCCCCCTTCCCCCGAGCCCCTCTTTATAGACTGAGAGCATGTTCCAGGAGCTTCCCCTCGAGGCCCAAAAGGCCGCCCTCCGGGCTTCCAGCCCCTGCGGGTGCGGCGGGGTGCCCGCCTCTACGCCGAGGGGGACCGGGCCGATGGCCTCTACCTGGTGCGGGAAGGGTGGGTCTGGCTGGAGCGCTCCGGTCCCCTGGAGGAGCCCGCCACCTTGGGGGTGGTGGGCCCCGGGGGGCTTTTGGGAGAGGAGGCCTTGGTGGGGGAAAGGCGCACGGCGGGGGCTTGGCCCTCACCTACACCGAGCTCCTCTTCGCCCCCCAGGAGCCCTCCTTCCCCTTCTAAGCGTTCCCGAGGTGCAGGCCTTCCTCCTAAAGGCCTTTTACGCCCGGCTCAAGGCGGCGGAGGCCCGGCTTTGGGAGATGCGCCACCTCTCCGTGGGGGGGCGTCTGGCCCGCCTGCTCCTGGGCCTGGCCCAAGGGGGGGAGATCCCCTTCTCCCACCAGGACCTGGCCCGCATGGTGGGGGCCACCCGGGAAACGGTGACCAAGCTCCTGGGGGAGTGGGCCTTGGAGGCTGGGTGGAGCTGGGCTACCGCCGGGTGGAGGTCCTGGACCCCAAGGCCCTTGCCCGCCTGGCGGAGGCGCTTTAGGCTCTAAAGCATGGAGCCCGCCCAGCTGGCCCGCCTTTTGAACCTGCCCCAAGGGGAGGAGGCCCTAAGGTTCCGCCTGGGCCGAAAGGGCCACCCCAGGCTCGCGGAGGCCCTGAGGGCCTACCTCAAGCGCCTCCGGGCCCCGGAGGAAGCCTTCAGGGCCCTGGAGCGCCTGGAGGTGGGGGCGGTGGGTCACGGGCCAGCAGGCGGGGCTTCTGGGGGGGCCTGCCCTCACCTTTTACAAGGCCCACACCGCCTTGGGCCTGGCGGAGCGGGTGGG
>BBBL01000566.1 GCA_001311545.1 Thermus kawarayensis JCM 12314
TTGAGGTGGAGGCCCTCCCCTTCCCCCAGGGGCAGGCCGAAGGCCTGTAGGAGGGCCTCGGCCTCCTCGGGCCTCAGGGCCTTTTCCCTTCCAATAGCCTCCGGGCCTCCTCCAGCCTGAGGTCTTGGAAGTCGGGGAAGAGGAGGGGTTCTTCCCGGAAGCGCCGGTAGGCCCAGGCCCGGGCGAGGGCGATGGCCGCCGATTCGGGGAAGCGGTAGAGGACCGCCTGGCCCAGAAGCCTGGCCCGGGGCCCGTCCTGGCCCATGAAGCAGGCCAGGAGGAGCTTTTCCGTCCTGGCCTCCTGGACCAGGCGCGCCACCGCCTCCTCCCGGGCAAAGCCCATGGGCACGTAAAGGAGAAAGACGCTCCCCGCCTCCCCCCTTAGGGCCTCCTCCAGGGCCTTCTTGAAGTCCTCTTCCCGGGCCTCCGAGCCCAGGTCCACGTGCTCCACCTCCAGGCCCCCTTCCCTCAGGGCCTCCATGGCCAGGTTGGAGGGGCCGGAGGCGTTGGAGACGAGGCGCACCCGCCCGTTCTCCGGGAGGCGCCCCAGGGCGAGGAGGGCCGCCACGTCAAAGGCCTCCTCCAGGCCGTTGGCCCGCACCACCCCCGCCTGGGCGAAGAGGGTGCGCACCAGGGGATCGCGGGAGGGATGGACGGCCAGGATGGGCTTTTTCTTCCCGATCCTGCGGGCCAGGCGGGAGAAGCGCCTGGGGTTGCCGAAGCGTTCCAGGTAGAGGAGGATGACCCCGGTGCGCTCGTCCTCCTCCCAGAACTGCAGGAGGTCGTTAGAGGAGATGTCCGCCTTGGCCCCCAAGGAGGCGAAGCTGGAGACCCCCAGGCCCATGCCCTCGGCGTAGGCCATGACCGCCCGGCCCAGGGTGCCGGACTGGCTGGAGATGGCCAGGGGGCCCTCCTTGGGCAAAGGGGCTAGGCCCGCCGCCAGGCGCA
>BBBL01000567.1 GCA_001311545.1 Thermus kawarayensis JCM 12314
CCCCCGGAGGAGGGCCGTGGTCCCCCACCACCACCCCGGGCTCCCCCCAAGGAGAGGGGAAAGGTCGTCCTTGGCCTCCTTGGCGTAGCGGAAGACGGGAAGGGAAAGATGGGCCTTAAGCTCCTCCCAAAGCCATTCCAGCCCGGGCCCCTTGGGCTCTAGAAGCGGGGAGCCGCACCGGGGGCAAAGTAGGGGGGGAGTCTCCTCGTGGCCGCACTGGTGGCAGAGGAGGCGGTTTGGCCGGTGGTAGCGCAGAGGCAGGGCGCAGTGGGGGCAGGTGGGCTTGTAGCCGCAGTCGGCGCAGAGGAGGAGGGCGCTGTACCCTTTCCGGGGCGCCAGGACCACCGCTTGCCTTCCCCGCTCCTCCACCTGCTTAAGAAGGGCCAGGGCCCTCCCCGTGAAGGGATGGCCCTTCTCCCGCCTGAGGTCCAGGAGGAGGACCCGCGGCCTAGGCACGGGAAAGGTGAGGCCGGGCTTTTCCAGCACCTCCACCGCCGGCACCAGGGAAAGGTAGGTAAGGGGCACCCCCAGGAGCTGGCCCGGAGCTCGGCCAGGGGGGGGATGAAGGCCCGGCTCCCCGAGGGGAGCTTGTAGCTTTCGCTCCCCTCCTCCACCACCACCAAGGACCGGGGGGTGAAGGGCAGGAGAAGCCCCCCGTAGGTGGCGAAGACCAGGCCCCGGGGGTTTCGGAAAAGGACCTCCCGCTCCCAGGGGGAAAGCCCCCCGTGGTAGGCCCTGGCCTCGGGGAAAAAGGCCAGGAAGCGCTCCAGAAGGCTCACCTCGGGGAAGAGGACCAGGTGCTCCCCCTCGGCCACCAGGCCCTTTAGAAGGCGGAGCCTTTCGGAGAACCTTCCCCCGTTCAGGCGCTCGGGGCGTTCGGGCAGGGGAAGGGGCTCCAGGGAGGGGCCCGAAGGGGGGAGG
>BBBL01000568.1 GCA_001311545.1 Thermus kawarayensis JCM 12314
TCCCCCTCCCCGAGGAACACCTCCTCGGCCCAGGCCAGGGCGAAGGCAGGCCCGAGGGAGAGGGGATAGGCCGGGGACTCCAAGGCCCGGGCCAACTCCTCCAGAAGGGCCTCCTCCCTCGAGGCCACGTGGACCTCAAAGGCCACCCCTCCCCCCTCCTCCCCCACCAGGAACTGGATGGGGATCTGGGTCCGGCCTTCCTTGTGGAGGCCCCGCAGCTCCTCCAGCCTCCCCTCCTTCAGGAAGAGGTAGTTCACCGTCTGGAAGAGGAGCCTCTGGACCCCAGGGGGCGGGCGGAGAGGTAGAGGCCCGAAAGGAGGTCCACGTACTCCGGCCCCAGGCCCAGGGCCGCCCCCAGGAGGCCCTGGAGGGTGGTGGGGGGCGGCACGGGGTAGGTGAGGGCGGAGGAGTTGGTGTAGAAGCGGCGGAAATGGGCCCGCTTTCCCTTCAAGACGAAGCGCAGGACCCTCAGAAGGCCACCTCCTCCACCTCAAACCCCTCCAGGGAAAGGCCCTCCACCTCGAGGTCCGGGTGGCGCCAGAACCGCACCCGGGCGATGTCCTCTTGGAAGCGCCTTAGGGCGCCGCTCAGGCTGCTGGCCTCCAGGACGTAGTCCCGGACGGAGCGGATGGCCTCCGGGGACCTCCCTTCTAGGGGCGCACCCGAAGGCCGTCCCGGGGGTCCCCCAGAGGGCGGAAGCCTTCCCTCCAGTCCACCCGCAGGTAGAGCCTGGGCGTCTGGCCCACCTTGCTCCGGGTGGTGGCCCCCTCCAGAAGGCCCTCCAGGAGGCCCCGCTCCAGCACCCCCAGGTCCTCCGGGGTGAGGCCCACCCCCTGGGCCCGCCTGGAGGAAACCCGCCCCCAGAAGGCAATGAGGGCGTAAGGCACCCGGTGTCCTTGCCCAAAGGTGCCGTG
>BBBL01000569.1 GCA_001311545.1 Thermus kawarayensis JCM 12314
GGAGGCGGATGGGGTTCTGGGGCCAGACCACAGCCCGGTCCCCCAGGGCCTCCGTGAAAAGCCGGGTTAGACGGGCCACGCTCCAGGCATGCTTGGGGCCGATGGGGCTCATCCGGTAGACCTCCCCCTTTAGAAGCTCCACGTTCCGTACCCCGCGGAAGCGCTCCTCGTACTCCTCCAGCCGAACCGGTACCGGGTGGCCACGCCCTTAGCGTAGCATGGCCCATGAACCCTGTGGCCTTCATCCGGGAGAAGCGGGACGGGAGGAAGCACCGCCGGGAGGACCTCGAGGCCTTCCTCCTGGGCTACCTAAGGGACGAGGTGGCTGACTACCAGGTCTCCGCCTGGCTCATGGCGGCCTTTTTGCAGGGCCTGGACCCCGAGGAGACCCTCTGGCTCACCGAGACCATGGCCCGCTCGGGCAAGGTCCTGGACCTCTCCGGCCTGCCGCACCCCGTGGACAAGCACTCCTCAGGAGGCGTGGGGGACAAGGTGAGCCTGGTGGTGGGGCCCGTGCTGGCCGCCAGCGGGTGCACCTTCGCCAAGATGTCGGGCCGGGGCCTGGCCCACACCGGGGGGACCATTGACAAGCTGGAGTCGGTTCCGGGCTGGCGGGGGAGATGACGGAGGCGGAGTTTCTGGAAAGGGCCCGGAAAATAGGCCTCGTCATCGCCGCCCAGAGCCCGGACCTCGCCCCCCTGGACGGGCGGCTCTACGCCCTCCGGGACGTGACCGCCACCGTGGAGAGCGTCCCCTTAATCGCCAGCTCCATCATGAGCAAAAAGCTGGCCGCCGGGGCCAGGAGCATCGTCTTGGACGTGAAGGTGGGCAAGGGGGCCTTCATGAAGACCCTGGAGGAGGCCCGCCTCCTGGCGGAGACCATGGTGGGCATCGGCCGGGGGGCGGGAA
>BBBL01000570.1 GCA_001311545.1 Thermus kawarayensis JCM 12314
CTGCTGCAGGGTGGAGGTGGTGAAGGGGGGCGGGGGGATTTGCGGCGCTTTTGCACCTCCACCCGGGCCACCCGGTAGGCGGGCCTGCCCACGGCCTCCGCCAAGGCCTTGGCCTCGGCCTCGCTCCTCAGGTGAAGCCCGCCCCTCCTTCTCCCCTTGGCCCGCCCAGAGGCGCTTCCCGTCCGTTTCCAGGAGGAGGGCGGTGAGGGTCTTCCCCTCCACGAAGAACTCCCCGGCCAGGGTCCAGTACTCCTCCTGCCGGAAGGCCTCTATCTCCTCCTCCCGCTCCACCACGAGCCTCAGGGCCACGCTCTGCACCCTTCCCGCCGAAAGGGCCCGCTTGCGGAACTCCAGGGAGAGGAGGGGGGAGAGGTTGTACCCCACCAGGCGGTCCAGGACCCGCCTCGCCTGCTGGGCGTCCACCAGGTTCTGGTCAATGGGCCTGGGCCTTTCCACCGCTTCCCGCACCACCCTTGGGGTGATCTCGTGAAACTCCACCCGGATGGGCTCCTTAGAGTCGCGGTTCAAGAGCCTCGCCAGGTGCCAGCCGATGGCCTCCCCTTCCCGGTCGGGGTCGGTGGCGATGAGGAGGCGCTTGCCTTGGGCGGCCTTCTTGAGCTCCTCCACCACGGGCTTCTTGTCCTTTTTCACCTCGTAGGTGGGGGCGAAGTCCCGCGCCACGTCCACCCCCAGCTCCCGCTCCGGCAGATCGGCCACGTGGCCCCGGCTCGCCCGCACCTCGTAGCCGGGCCCCAACATCTTCTGGATGCTTTTGGCCTTGGCCGGGGACTCCACCACCACCAGGGTAAGGGCTCCCTGGGAGGCGGTTCCTCGGCCAGGCTGGAGGGACTACGTTCACCGGATTTTGGGCGCTTGCCTTTCGTGGGCATCGCCCCCTATTTAGGGGG
>BBBL01000571.1 GCA_001311545.1 Thermus kawarayensis JCM 12314
CCGCAAGGGGTAGACCCGGAGGGAGCCATCGGGGAGGACCCAGGCGGCGAAGAGGCGGCGGGGGGAGGGCTCCACCGCCTGGGGAAGGGGGTAGGCGTAGGAGGGCCAGGGTTGGGGCGGGTTGGCGGTGAGCCAGGCCCTGGCCTTCTCGTAGTGGTAGCGGGAGATTCCTGCGGGGCCGCAGTAGCTCATGATGTCGTAGTCCCCGGGGGTGCGCACCAGGGGCCTCCCGTGCTGAAGTTCATGCGGTCCAGGTTCCAGGTCCCGGTGGTGCCGTCCGGGTTGGGGTAGTTGGGGTCGGGCATCCCCGGGTCCCCGCAGGGGCGTGCTCGAGGCTGAGGTTGTGCCCGAGCTCGTGGGTGAAGATGGACCCGTCGGGCAGGGACTGCAGGAAGACCAGGATTCCCCAGCCAACAACTCCCATGCCGCCCACGGGGGACCCGACCCAGGTCTCCCCGGGGAGGGCCCGCACCACGGGGACCACCCCGGCGTAGTGGTGCACGCTGTCCAGGCTTCCCCCCAGGTCGTCCCGGGCGATCTGGGCCACGGCGTCGGCGAAGTCGAACCAGTCCTCCCAGGTGTAGCGCCAGCGGCGGGGGAAGGTGTAGACCCCCCGGTCCCTCACCAGCACGGCCTTCAGGGGGAGGAAGGCGGTGGCGTCCCCCCAGCGGGTGCCCGAGAGGGTGGCGGTGTCCTCCGTCACGGGGTCCCGCATGCGCACCACGTTCTCCCAGAGGTTCCAGGCCTCCCCCTCCACCCGGGGGAGAGGGTGAGGGAGGTGAGGCTGTCCGGGGTCTTGTTCAGGCGGTCCTCGGGGTCGGCCCGCACCTCCACCCGGAGGCCCGGGGCCACCCCAGCTCCCCCGGGAGCTCGGCGTAGCAGGTGGTCTCCAGCCTGGCCCGGGTCCG
>BBBL01000572.1 GCA_001311545.1 Thermus kawarayensis JCM 12314
CCTGGGGCTGGGGGTACGACGGCCAGCTGGGAGACGGCACCCGGAGGGGAGGCTCAGGCCGGTTCGGGTGCGGTTTCCCTAAGGGCCTCCTTGAGGGCCCGGGCCGCCTTCAGGCTCATCCCTGGAAGCCTGGCGAGCTCCTCCAGGGGGGCTTCCCTCAAGGCCCTAAGCCCCCCGTAGCGCTCCAGGAGGAGGCGCCTCCGCTTCTCCCCGATGCCGGGGATGCCCGCAAGGACCTTCAGGGCCTCCGCCTCGCGCCGTTTCCGGTGGTAGTGGAGGCCGTTTCGGTGGGCCTCGTCCCGGAGGTGGATGAGGAGCTGGAGAGCGGGGTGGGTGAGGGGGAGGCGGAGCTCGCGGCCTTCCGGGGTGACCAAGATCTCCTCCCCCTTGGCCAGGCCCACCAGGGGGAGCCTGAGCCCGGCCCTTTCCAGGGCCCTCTCCGCCGCCCGCACCTGGCCCAGGCCCCCGTCAATGAGGAGGAGGTCGGGGAGGGGCATCTCCTTGAGGCTTCCCGTGTAGCGCCGAAAGACCCCCTCCTCCATGGCGGCGTAGTCGTCGTTCCCCGTTCTGAGGCGCATCCTGCGGTATTCCGCCTTCTTGGGCCTTCCCCCCTCGAAGACCACCAGGGAGAAGACCCGGGCCTGGCCCTGGAGGTGGCTCACGTCGTAGCCCTCTATGCGCCAAGGGCGGGTGGCGAGCCCCAGGAGGTCCTGGAGGGCCCGGAGGCCCGGGTGGTCCCCCCGCTTCTCCAAGAGCTTGAGCTCCGCCTCCAAGGCGAGGCGGGCGTTCTTCTCGGCCAGCTCCAAAAGCCTCACCTTTTCCCCCTTCTTGGGCACCCTAAGCTCCACCTTCCGCCCGGCGCGGCGCCTCAGGAGCTCGGCGAGGCTCCCAGGTCCTCCAGGGGGAAG
>BBBL01000573.1 GCA_001311545.1 Thermus kawarayensis JCM 12314
CGGGGGGGGTGGGTAGAGGGCGGCGAGCTCTCTTATGCGCTCCAGGGCCGCCTCGTCCGTGGGCTCGTAAAAGTCCACGGTCCGGAGACCTCGTAGTGCATCCTCGCTCCCCCCAGCTCCTCCGAGGAGACCTCCTGGCCGATGGCCGCCTTCACCAGGGCGGGGCCCGCCAGGTAGAGCCCGCTCCCCTCGGTCATGAGGAGGACGTCGGTCATCACCGGCAGGTAGGCCCCCCCGGCCACGCAGTTCCCCATAATGGCCGAGATCTGGGGGATCCCCAGGGCGGACATGCGGGCGTTCAGGTAGAAGATGCGGCCGAAGTCGTCCTGGTCGGGGAAGACCTCGTCCTGAAGGGGCAGGAAGACCCCGGCGGAGTCCACCAGGTAGACCGTGGGGATGCGGTTCTCCAGGGCGATGGTCTGGGCCCGGATGACCTTCTTGGCGGTGATGGGGAAGAAGGCCCCCGCTTTCACCGTGGCGTCGTTGGCGATGATCATCCAGTCCCGCCCCTGGATGCGGCCGATTCCCGCGACCACCCCTCCCGCCGGGGCCCCGCCCCACTCCTCGTACATCCCCCAGCCGGCGAAGGCCATGAGCTCGTAGAACTCCGTCCCCGGGTCTATGAGCCTCTGGATGCGTTCCCTTGCGGTGAGGCGGCCCTTCTGGTGCTGGCGCTCAATGGCCCTGGGGCCCCTCCCTGGCGGACCTTCTCCAGGCTCTCCTTGAAGTCCCGCACCAGGGCCACCCAGGCGTCCTTGTTGGCCTTGAAGGTGGGGCTTTCCCGGTCCTCGGGGCGGAGGGCGGTTTCCAGCATGCCCCGATTATAACGCTTTTATGCCTACTGGTGGAAAAGCGTGGAGGGCCGGGGCGGGCAGGGCGCCTTGGGCTGGGCCCGGGCCTGG
>BBBL01000574.1 GCA_001311545.1 Thermus kawarayensis JCM 12314
CCTCCCCAGGCCCGGAGGCCCCGGAGAAGCCCAAGGCGGTCCTGCGGGAACGCCCCCCCCGGCCTCCTCGTGGGCAGGCGGGAGGTGCCCCTGGAGGGCTCGGGGAAGGCCTTCGAGCTTCTCCTGCTCCTCACGGAGGGGCCCCTTCCCTGGCGGGAGGCGGCCCTCAGGCTCTGGGGCGAGGACGGCCCCGGGGTGAGGGAGCGGCTCCACACCACGGCCTCGAGGGCCAGGGACCTCCTCGCCGACCGGGATGCGGTACTTTGGCGGGAGGAGGTGCTGGAACTAGACAGCAAAAGGCGGTGGGAGGTGCTATAATGTGTTTATGGCAAAAAAAGGGTGGCAACCCGAAAAACCAGCACGTGGTGCCCCGTGAGGACGGATGGGGGGTCAAGCGCGAAGGTTCAAAGCGAGCCTCTAAAACCTTTGACACCAAGGAAGAGGCAGAGGAGTACGCCCGTGAACGAGCCCGCGAAGAGGGTGGGGAGGTAACGATCCACGGCAAGGACGGGAAGATTCAGGATAAGGATAGCTACGGTAACGACCCCCATCCCCCGAAGGACAAGAAGCACTAAGCACCAGAGCCTCCCCGGGCCACCCGGTACACCCCCGCCCTGGACCCGGCGGGAGGGCGCACCACTTCCAGGAGCCCCCGCTCGGTCAGGAGGCGGAGGGCCCGGGCGGCGGCGTCCGGGCTCATCTCCAGGGCCTGGGCCAGCTCCCGCACGGAATACTCGTCCTCCCCCAGGGCCCAGATGTGAAGCCAGACCAGCCGGGCGGAGCAGGGAAGGCCCTTGAACCTCTCGGGCTGGTAAAGGGGACGCCTAGGCACGCCCATAGCTTAACGGCGGGCAGGGGCCGGCGCGTCCTGAGGGGGCGAAGCTACCGCGCGGCGGCGTG
>BBBL01000575.1 GCA_001311545.1 Thermus kawarayensis JCM 12314
GAGGGCCTGGTGGACCGCAAGCCAGAGCTGTTCTTCAGGAACGCGCGAAGTCCCGGCCACGTCGAGGAGCGTCCTGAGTGGGGTGGTCACCCGGTAGCCCGGCCGTTCCTCGGTGTCGGCCGGAGCGAGGTCCCGCCGATGCAGAACGACCTGCCAGCGGGGCTTGCGGGAAAAGCCCCGGGGCACGGTGAGGTGGTAGCGATGGGGGAGGAGGTCGGAAAGCCCGTGGAGGGCCAGGGCGGTCTCGTGGGAGAAGGCCGCTAGTCCCCGGTAAGACGAGGCCCAAAGGGCAATGCGCACGAGATCCTCGTCGTGGGAGAGGGGAGCAAAGGAGAGGCGGTAGATGCCTCGCGCGAGCCTCTCCCACAGACCGGTGCGCACACGGTAGCTCGCCCCCTTGCGGTCAATCCCGTAGCGCCGGGCCTGATCAAGGGTGAACACACCGCCCTGGGCCAGGGCCATCCGGTAAAGCTCGCGTTCCCTCCCGTGCCAGCTCACGAGTAAATTCTACACCAGCCCGGTAATCTTGCGATAGTAACGTCCAATACCTTTAGACTATCTGACCCTATTGTGCAACCACCCCCAAGCTCTGGCGCCGGCGTGGTGAAGGGGGCCTCCTCGGCCCATCCCGGCGAGGGGGAAGCGGGTCCCCTGCGGGCGGCCAGGCCCTCTCCCGGGGCCTCCTCAAGCTCGGTCTCGGTCTGGGTGCGGTGCCGCCCCTTCTGCCCTTACCCCTCCTCCCCCCACCCCGGCACCACCAGGCTCTTCATCCCGGTCCAGTAGGCCACCTTCTCCCTGGGATGCCCCTCCTTGAGGAACCTGCGGATGGCCCGCCAGCGAAGGGGGAGGGCGAGGTCGGCCCGCCTCTTCCCCTCCGCCTTCACCCCGGCGAAGTCCG
>BBBL01000576.1 GCA_001311545.1 Thermus kawarayensis JCM 12314
CGTGGAGGAGGCGGGCCAGGAGGTCGCGGCCGAAGGGGTCCGTGCCCAGGGGGTGCCCGGGGGAGGGAGGCTCGAGGCGGTTCAGGAAGTCGGGGGCGTTGGGGTCCACGGGATAGAGCAAGGAAGCCAGGGCCATGAGGAGAAAGAGGCCCACGAGGAGGCCGCCCAGGAAAAGGCTCGGGCTACGCATACTCCACCCGGGGGTCCAGGAGGCCGTAGAGGAGGTCCACGGCCAGGTTGAAGAGGACGATGAGGGCCGCCATGACCAGGACGAGGCCCTGCAGAAGGGGGTAGTCGCGGGCCTCGAGGGCGGTGAGGGCGAGGCTCCCCAGGCCGGGCAGGGCGAAGACCGCCTCCACGATGACCGCCCCCGTGAGCAGGAACCCCCCTTCCAGGCCCAGGAGGGTGACCAGGGGAAGGCTGGCAGGCCTCAGGGCGTGCTTCCAGAGAACCCGGGCCTCGGGGACCCCTTGGCCCGGGCGGTGCGGATGTAGTCCTGGGAGAGGACCTCCAAGAGGCTTCCCCGGGCCATGCGGAAGAGGATGGCCGCCCGGGAAAGGGCCAGGGTGAGGGCGGGGAGGAGGAGGTGGCGGAGGGCCTGCCCGGGGTCCTGCCAGCCCGGGAAGCCGCTCGCCGGGAGGAGGGGAAGGTGGACCGCCAGGGCGTAGAGGAGGACCACCCCCAGGAAGAAGGTGGGGAGGGACTGCAGGAAGCCCATGAGGCCGCTCAAGGCCAGGTCCAGGGGCCCACGGCCCACGGCGAGGAGGGCGAGGGGCAGGGCCAGGAAAAGCGCCCCCCAAGCCCGAGGAGGACGAGGGCCAGGGTGAGGGGAAGCCTCTCCCCACCAGCTCCGCCACGGGCTTCCCGTAGCGGATGGACCAGCCGAGGTCCAGCCGGGAAA
>BBBL01000577.1 GCA_001311545.1 Thermus kawarayensis JCM 12314
CCCACCGCCTCCTGGAGGAGGGGCGGCGTGACCGCCCTTGACACCGGCTTCTTCCTCCGCCTTCTGGAGGGGCACGAGGAGGCCGGGGCCTGTGGCGGGCCCTGGTGGAAGGGGGGAGGGAGGGGGTGGTGTCGGGCCTCTCCCTGGTGGAGCTCCTGCGTCTGGGCCTGAAGGGCGCCCTGGACAAGGAAGACGTGGGGCTTCTCCTCCAAGCCCTCCCCGCCGTCTGCCGGGTGGTCTGGCCGGACTGGACCATCGGGGAGCGGGCGGCCCGGCTCTCCCACGGCCTCTACCTGCCCTGGTGGACGCCCTGGTGCTGGCCACGGCCCTGGAGGCGGGGGCGAAGGAGCTCTGGACCACGGACGCCGACCTGGCCCGGTACGAGGGGAAGCTCCGGGTGGTCCTGCTCAGGTAGGGGCATCACCGACTTGCGCCGTTTGGCTCCTTTGGGTATTCTGGCCGCATGGGCAAGCCCATGTTCCTCGCCCCCGAGGAGCTGGCCGCCGTCCTCAGGGTCCACCCGGAGACGGTGAGGGGCTGGATCCGCGCCGGCAAGCTCCCCGCCCAGAAGGTGGGCAAGCTCTGGCGCATCCCCTGGGAGGAGGCGGCGAAGCTCCTGGGAAGCGAGGAGCGCCTGGAGGAGGCCCTGAAGGAGGTGCTGGGGTGAGGGTGGTGGCGGTGGTGAACGGCAAGGGCGGAGTGGGCAAGACCACCACCGCCGTCAACCTGGCCGCCATCCTGGCCGAGGGGACCCCCGTCCTCCTGGTGGACGCCGACCCCCAGGGCTCCGCCTCCTGGTGGGCGGGCCGGGGAGAGATGCCCTTTGACCTGGCCCAGGAGGCGGACCCCGCCCTCCTCCTCCGCCTGCGGCGGGTGAGGGGGTACGGGGCGGTGGTGGT
>BBBL01000578.1 GCA_001311545.1 Thermus kawarayensis JCM 12314
CCCCCTCCCCCTTGATGGGGAGGACCGCCCCGAAGAGCCGCACGTCCCGCAGACGCCCCAGGTACCAGCGCAGAAACTCCGGGCTTAGGTCCTTCTTCTTGGCCCCCGCCTCCTTTCCCGTTTCTTTCCGGTAGAGGGCCTTGAGCTCCTCCAGCCTCCCGTCGCGTCGGTGCGGGTACCGTCCTCAAGGTGCGCACCCACACGTCCTCGCCCCGGGCCAGAAGGAAGTCCCGCACGTAGCGCTTGAGGCGGAGGTCGCTCACCAAGAGCCTCCGCCCCACGTGTCCATGCGGGGGCGGTTCTCGGCATCGGGGTCGCCGTTGGGGTTGGCGTCCTTGGCCTCGTAGAGGAACAGGATCTCGGCGTTAAGAACCCTCTCCCTTCCCTCCATGCTCCACCTCCTTCTTGCCCGCCCTCAGGCGCCGGGCGCGCGCCTGGGCGTAGCCCATGAGGATGTAGTAGGGCACCTCGCGGTTGGAAAGGCCTCCCCGGGCCCTTTCCATGAGGTCGGTGGCCCGGCCCAGAAGGTCCAGGACGCGGGTGCGCTCCTCCCCTTCCAGGTAGTAGACCGCCTTGCCCATGACCTCGGGCACCAGGTGGCGCACCTGGAAGAGGCCCATGCCCTGCCAGCCCAGGGCCTCCAGAAGGGGCTCCTTGCGGTACTCGTAGAGCCTGGCCTGGGCCTGCCCCACGGCTCCATGGCCTTGCCCAAGAGGTAAAGCCCCGCCTCCAGGGGCCCAAACCCGTAGGCCCGGAAAATCTCCTCCTCTTCTCCCAAGGGAAAAGCGCTGTCCAAGGTCTTCTCCTCCATCTTCCCTCCCCAAAGCCCAAGCCGCACCAGAACCCAGACCCACCCCGCCCCCAAGGCCGCCAAGTCCAGAGCCCCCCGGGGGCC
>BBBL01000579.1 GCA_001311545.1 Thermus kawarayensis JCM 12314
CCGGCCCGGGCCCTCCAGCGCCTCCGCGCCGTGGCCGCCCGGGAGGAGGACCGGCTCTTGGAGGTGGAGCCGGGAAGCCCCCTCCTCTACCTGGAGCGGGTGAGCTTTCTCTCGGACGGCCGGCCCATTGAGTTCGTCAAAAGCCGCTACCGGGGGGACCGGTACGAGCTTCTGGTGGAGCTCCTATGAGGGTCCTGGGGATCATGTCCGGCACCAGCGCCGACGGGGCCGACCTGGTCCTGGCGGAGTTCACGGGGAGCCCTCGCCACCTGGGCCACCGGGTCCTCCGGCACCTAGAGGTGCCCTACCCGGAGGCCCTCAGGGCCAGGGTCCTGGCCGCCATGCGGGGGGCCTCCACCCGGGAAGTGGCCCTCCTTCACCACGACCTGGGCCGCTTCTACGCCGAGGCCGCCCTCCCCTTCCGGGGCGAGGCCGAGCTCGTGGGCCTCTCCGGGCAGACCCTCTGGCACGAGCCTCCCCAGGCCACCTTTCAGATCGGGGAACCCAGCTACCTGGCGGGGGCCTGGGGGTGCCCGTGGTCTACGGCTTCCGGGCGGTGGACCTGGCGGCGGGAGGGGAAGGGGCCCCCTTGGTGGCCTATCCCGACCTTCTCCTCTTCGGGGAGGAAGGGCTCTCCCAAAGCGTCCACAACCTAGGGGGAATCTCCAACCTCACCGCCTTCCGGGGCCGTGACCCCACCACCCTTCTGGCCTTTGACACCGGCCCCGGGGTCTGCCTCTTTGACGAGGCGGCCCAGGGGCTGGGCCTTTCCCCGGAAGAGGCGGTGGACCTGGCGGAAGGGGGCGGGGTGGACGAGGAAGCCCTGGCCCTCTGGCTCCAGCACCCCTACTTTCACCGGCCCCCGCCCAAGACCACGGGGCGGGAGGTGTGGCG
>BBBL01000580.1 GCA_001311545.1 Thermus kawarayensis JCM 12314
TTAACCCAAGTTGCTACCTACCCCTGGACCTGAAAAACTAGTGGCCGCTATGCTCCTGTCACGTACCATAGCGGCCTTTTGCATTATAGACGATGCCCTGCAAGCCCTGGGCCACACAGATCACCCCCAAGCCAAAACGCCCGCCTCCGCCATCCTCACCCTCGCCCTCCTTGCTGCTCTGGAGTTCGGTGGCAAGCACAACAAGGCCCTGGCCTTCGCCAAAGACCTCGGCCTTTTCACCCACGTCCCCTCCCCAAGCCGCTTCAACCGCAGGCTCCACGCCCTCTATCCCCTCCTTCTCCCCCTCCTCCACCTCCTGGCCCAGGTCTGGAAGAACCTCTACCAGGCCCAGGCCTACGCTCTGGACACCTTCCCCCTCCCCGCCTGCGAGAACATCCGCGCCCCCCGCTCCCGCCTCTTCCCGGACAGAGCCTACCGCGGCTTCATCCCCAGCAAGCGGGTCTACTTCCACGGCCTCAAGCTCCACCTCCTGGTGGACGACGGGAAGTTCATCCACGAGGTGAACCTGACCCCGGGAAGCCTTCATGACCTCGCCTCCCTTCTCCTCCTTCCCCTGGACCTTCCCGAGGGGGCGGAGCTCTACCTGGACCGGGGGTACGAGAGCCATCTGTACGAGGACCTTCTTCGGGAGGCGCAGGGGGTTGTTCCCATGGTCATCCGCAGGAGGAACAGTCGGCGGTATCTCCCTTGGATGCAGTACCTGGCCATCGTGGGGCGGAGGGTGGTGGAGACGGTGGGGGATGCTTCACGCCATGTTTCCCAGGCGCATCCACGCCGTGACCCAGGAGGGCTTTGTCATCAAGGTCCTCACCTTCGTCCTGGCCCATAACATCAGTCTCCTGACCCAGAAGATGGCTGGGTAGCAACTTGGG
>BBBL01000581.1 GCA_001311545.1 Thermus kawarayensis JCM 12314
AGCCCAGAAAGGCCAGGAGGAGGCCCGCCCCCAGGACGAGCAGGGCCCCCAGGCCGGCCAGGAGGAGGCTCCCGAGGATCACGTCCCGGACCGCCAGGGCCTCCTCCAGGTGCGCCGCTCCCCTCAGGGCGAGGGCGAGGAAGGGGAGGAAGAGGAGGCTTAGGGGGAGGACGCCCAGCCCCGCAAGGCCCTTCCCGGGTTCATCGCCTCAGGCCGAAGAGGGCGTTGAAGCGCTCCAGGGTGGCGGCGTCGGCAAAGCGGGCCCTGAGGCCCACCACCCGCTCCGGGGCCCCCTTGGGCCTGGGCGCGTCCGGCATCACCGGGTAGTAGCCCCGCTCGGCGAAGATCCGCTGTCCCTCGGGGGAGAGGAGGAAGCCGAGGAAGCGCACAGCCAGCTCGGGGTTCTTGCCCCAGGTGGGAACGGCCACCGGGGTGGGGACCAGGATGGCCCCGTCCTTGGGGTAGACCACCTCCAAGGGGGCTCCCTTAGCCACCTCCTGCCGGAGGCCGAAGTCGGTGGTGAGGGCGATTCCGTACTCCCCCCGGGCGAGCTTCTGCTGGAGCACCGGGTTAGACTGCTCCACCCGGAGGCCGTTCGCCTTGAGCCCCCCAAAGAAGCCCAGCCCGTAGCGGGCCGAGAGGGTGCCCAGGGTGGCCAGGGCGGCCCCGGAGAAGTTGGGGTCGGGCATGGCCACGAGGCCCCGGCACTCGGGCCTGAGGAGGTCCTGCCAGGTTGCGGGGGGCCTGGCCACCCGGTTCCGGTTTATCCCGAGGGCGTTGTAGAGGAGGCGGACCTCGTAGTAGAGCCCGCCTCCCGGGGCGTGCTGGGCGGGATAGCCCGGCGTGGTGAGGGGTACCCGCCGAAGGAGGCCCCGGGCGGGCAGGAGGACG
>BBBL01000582.1 GCA_001311545.1 Thermus kawarayensis JCM 12314
ATGGCCAAGGGCGAGTTTATTCGGACGAAGCCTCACGTGAACGTGGGGACGATTGGGCACGTGGACCACGGGAAGACGACGCTGACTGCGGCCTTGACCTTTGTGGCGGCGGCGGAGAACCCGAACGTGGAGGTGAAGGACTACGGGGAGATTGACAAGGCCCCGGAGGAGCGGGCGCGGGGGATCACCATCAACACGGCGCACGTGGAGTACGAGACGGCGAAGCGGCACTACTCCCACGTGGACTGCCCTGGGCACGCGGACTACATCAAGAACATGATCACGGGTGCGGCGCAGATGGACGGGGCCATTTTGGTGGTGTCGGCGGCGGACGGTCCCATGCCGCAGACCCGGGAGCACATCCTTTTGGCCCGGCAGGTGGGGGTGCCGTACATCGTGGTGTTCATGAACAAGGTGGACATGGTGGACGACCCGGAGCTTTTGGACCTGGTGGAGATGGAGGTGCGGGACCTCCTGAACCAGTACGAGTTTCCTGGGGACGAGGTGCCGGTGATTCGGGGGAGCGCTCTTTTGGCGCTGGAGGAGATGCACAAGAACCCGAAGACCCGGCGTGGGGAGAACGAGTGGGTGGACAAGATTTGGGAGCTTTTGGACGCCATTGACGAGTACATTCCCACGCCGGTGCGGGACGTGGACAAGCCGTTCTTGATGCCGGTGGAGGACGTGTTCACCATTACCGGGCGCGGGACGGTGGCCACGGGGCGGATTGAGCGGGGGAAGGTGAAGGTGGGGGACGAGGTGGAGATTGTGGGCCTGGCTCCGGAGACGCGGAAGACGGTGGTCACCGGGGTGGAGATGCACCGGAAGACCCTGCAGGAGGGGATAGCTGGGGACAACGTGGGGGTGCTCTTGCGGGG
>BBBL01000583.1 GCA_001311545.1 Thermus kawarayensis JCM 12314
CCCTCCCGGGCGTAGCGGAGCCCGGCGCTTCCCCCCACCTCCCCGTGTCCTCCCGAGAAGGCGTAAAGGCGTAGAGGCCGAAGTTGGCCGAAAAGGCTCTCCGTTATGGGGAGGGGAGCTTCCAGGCCGAAGCGGGCCCGGTTGCCCTCACCGCCCGCCGTGGGGAGCTGGTAGGAGAGGGCCAGGTTGGCGCCGCCCAGGCGCTGGCGGAGCCCCAGGGTGCCCTGGAGCCCCTCGCCCCAGAGGTAGGCCAGGCTTCCTTCCGCCTCCAGGGCCTCCCCCAGGGGCCACAGCAGGTCCAGCCTGGATTCCTGCTCCCCGGAGAGCAGGAGGGCGTGGGAGAGGCCGAAGCGGGCCCGCCCCTCCTGGTAGGCCGCCCGGCCCAGGAGGTAGAGGCTTCCCTCCCGCCAGGCCCACCCGGCCCCGAGGCCGAAGCGGAAGCCCCTGTGAGCTTGTGCTCGTAGGTTAGGCCCGTGCGGGCGGGGGTGGTGTGCTCCAGGGCCACCTCTCCGGGGCCCAGGTCGTAGGCCGCCCGCAAGGCGCCCTGCACCTCGCCGCCCAGCTCGTAGGCCAGGTTGCCTCGGGCCTCGAGGGGGCCCTCCTGCAGGGCGGCGGAGAAGCCGAAGCGCCACCGATCTCGGAAGGTGGCCTCCACCTGGGCCTGGTTTCCCCCCTCGCCGTAGGCCAGGGAGGCCCCCAGGGCGAGGTTTCGCCACTCCGAGTGCAGGTACCCGCCCAGGCTGAACCTCCAGGGCCCGGCCTGGTAGACTCCCTGCGCCCCCAGGGCCAGGTCCTCCCGGGGGGCGGAGAAGGGGGCGTACTCCGCCACGAGGCGCACCGGGGCGAACTCGGGGGTGAAGGGGGCGAGGGG
>BBBL01000584.1 GCA_001311545.1 Thermus kawarayensis JCM 12314
CCGTTCCAGCACCCCCCGCTTGGCCTCCACCACCCGGACCTGGACCCGGAGGGGGCCTTCGGCGGGGCTTGGGGCCTCGGCCTTCCTGGGGGCGCAGGCGAAGAGGAGGAGGGGAAGGAGCAAGAGGAGAGGCCTCATGGCTCACCTCGAGGCCAGAAGCCGTAGTAGGCCTTCAGGTAGGCGTGCTTGGCCTGCTCCCGGGAAAGCTCCGCCTGCAGGAGGGCAAGCTCCTGCTGGAGGAGGCTGAGGCGGCTTGCAAGCCCGGCCCGGAAGCGCCTCTCCTCGGCGGCGTACCGCTCCTTGGCCGCCCGGTAGGCCTCCTCCGCCGCCCTCACCCCCTGGAGGAGGGGGGCGAGCTGGGCGTGGCGGGCCCGGAGGCCCACCTTAAGGGAGCGCTCCAGGTTGTCCAGGTTGGTGCCGAGGGACCGGATCTGGTCCTCCAAGGCTTCCAGGTCCTTTTTGGCGGCGAAGCTTTCGTCCAGAAGCCCCCGCTGGAAGCGGAGAAGCTCCAAGGACTGCCGGAGCTGCAGGAGGTCGGCGTGCTGGGCGAGGAGGTCTTGCAGAAGCCCTTCCCCCGGCGGCGGCGGGAGCTCCTCCACGGGCTTGGGCTCCCAGGGGCCCACCAGGTTCTCCAGGGCGGCCTTGGCGCTCTCCTGGCCCCTTTGGGCCAGCTCCAGGTTCTTCCGGGCCTCCAGCACCCGGTTCTGGGCCTCCAGGAGGTCCAAGGAGGTGGCCCCGCCCCCCTTGGCCCGCACCTCGGCGGCCTTGAGGGAAAGCTCCGCCACCTCCAGGGCTTTTTCCGCCAGGGCCACCTGGAGCCTGGCCTCCAGGGCCTGGGCGTAGGCGGAAACTACCTCGCTCTCCGCCTGG
>BBBL01000585.1 GCA_001311545.1 Thermus kawarayensis JCM 12314
CATCCTGGGGGGCGGGACCGTGGGCACCAATGCCGCCAAGATCGCCCTGGGGATGGGGGCCCAGGTGACCATCCTGGACGTGAACCACAGGCGGCTCCAGTACCTGGACGATGTCTTCGGCGGGCGGGTGGTGACCCTCACCGCCACGGAGGCCAACATCAAGAAGAGCATCCAGCACGCCGACCTTCTCATCGGGGCGGTGCTCGTGCCCGGGGCCAAGGCCCCCAAGCTGGTCACCCGGGAGATGCTCCCCTTGATGAAGGAGGCTCGGTGATCGTGGACGTGGCCGTGGACCAGGGGGGGTGCGTGGAGACCATCCGCCCCACCACCCACGCCGAACCCACCTACGTGGTGGAAGGAGTGGTCCACTACGGGGTGGCCAACATGCCAGGAGCGGTGCCCAGGACCAGCACCTTCGCCCTCACCAACCAGACCCTGCCTACGTGCTCAAGCTGGCGGAGAAGGGCCTAGAGGCCCTTCTGGAGGACGAGCCTTGCGCAAGGGCTGAACACCCACAAGGGCCTCCTTACCCACCCCGGGGTGGCCGAGGCCTTCGGCCTGCCCTACACGCCTCCGGAGGAGGCCCTAAGGAGGTAGGATGCAAGGCCGGATCACCCTTACCGAGGGCGCTTTGGCCTCCCTCCTGGCCCTGGCCGCCCACGAGGTTCCCGGGGTGGTGGGGATGGCCCCAGCGGGCCTCAAAGACCAGGTGGTGCGGATCCTGGGGCGGCAGGAGGCCAGCGAGGGGGTCGTGGTCCGCCCGGACCCCCAGGCCCCGGGGAAGTACCAGGCGGACTTTTACGTGGTGGTGGCCCCGGGGGGTCCGCATCCCCACGGTGGTGGAGTCCCTGGCGGAGCGGGTGGG
>BBBL01000586.1 GCA_001311545.1 Thermus kawarayensis JCM 12314
CCCCGGGCCCCGGGGCGGGGAGGCCCGTGGTGCGGGTGAGGAGGAACAAGGCGAAAAGCGTCCCCACCAGGTACCGCCCCGCCCTAAGCCACCCCGCCCCCAGGCGCACCTCCAGAAGGGGCAAAAGGAGGAGGGAAAGGCCATAGCCAAGCTCCAGGGCCAGGAGGACCATGAAGAGGAGGCCGTACCAGAAGCCCGGGGTCGCCAGGGCGAAGGCGGGGTCCTTGATCCGGAAGACCTCCCCGCAAAGCCCTCCCCCCAAGGGGGTGTCCCCGAAGCCCAGGAGCTGGAGGAAAAAGGGAAGGACGAGGAGGAGGCCAGCCAGGCGCATGGCCCCATGCTACCGGTCCCTGAGGGCGAAGACCAGGGCGGCGAGGAGGGCCGAGGCCCCGCCGAAGCCGGCCAGGTACACAAGCCCAAGCAAAGGTCCCACCGCCCCGAGCCGCTCCGCCACCAGGTAGCCCACGGGGCCGGTGAGGACGGGAGCCTTCAAGGCGGCCAGGAGCCCCACCCGGTGGACCTCCTGGGGGTTCAGGAGGAGGGCGAGGGTGAGGAGCCCTCGAGGGGGTAGTCCTTAAGCCGCACCCCCAGGGCCACCACCAAGGGACCGTAGAGCACGTTGAGGAGCCGAAGAGGGCGAAGCCCAGGCCCAAGGCCCGCCGCTCCTCCAGGAGAAGGGCGGCGAGGAGGGCCGCCACCCCACCCAGAAGAGGAGGACCCCAAGCCCGGAGAGGAGGAGCCAAAGCCCCGCCCCCGGGGAAAGGCCCAAGAGCCCGGCCCCCAGGAGGAGGCCCAGGAGGAGGGGCGGGGCGAGGGCGAGGGAAACCCCCAGGACCCCCTCCAGGAAGGCCCGTCCCGGCCGG
>BBBL01000587.1 GCA_001311545.1 Thermus kawarayensis JCM 12314
GGAACCTTCCAGGGGGCGGCCACGGGGGTGGGGGAATCCTCCGGGACATCATGAGCATGGGGGCCCGCCCCATCGCCCTCCTGGACTCCCTGCGCTTCGGCCTCCGGAGGACCCCAAAAGCCGCTACCTCCTCAAGGGGGTGGTCTCGGGCATCGCCTTTTACGGCAACGCCATCGGGGTGCCCACGGTGGGCGGGGACCTCTACTTCCACGAGCTACCGGGAAAACCCCCTGGTGAACGCCATGTGCCTGGGCCTCCTGAGGGAGGAGCACCTGAAGAAGAGCCGGGCCTCCCTGGGCCGCCCCATCTACTACGCCGGGGCCAAGACGGGCCGGGACGGCATCGGTGGGGCGGCCTTCGCAAGCCGGGAGCTTCGGGAGGAAAAGGAGGAGGACCGCCCGGCGGTGCAGGTGGGGGACCCCTTCCTCGGCAAGCTCCTCATGGAGGCCACCCTCGAGGCCATAGAGCTGGACCTGGTGGAGGGCGTCCAGGACATGGGGGCGGCGGGGCTCACCAGTAGCCTCGCCGAGCTTGCCCACAAGTCGGGCCTCGGGGTGGAGCTTAACCTGGACCTCGTCCCCACCCGGGAAGAGGGGATGCGCCCCGAGGAGCTCCTCCTTTCGGAAAGCCAGGAGCGCATGGTCCTGGTGCCCAGGGAGGGGAAGGAAGGGGCCTTGGAGGAGGTCTTCCGCAGGTGGGGCCTGGACTGCGTGCCCGTGGCCAGGACCATCCCGGAAAGGGTCTTCCGCGTCCTCTTCCGGAAAGAGGTGGTGGCCGAGGTCCCCACCGAGGCCCTGGCCGAGGCCCCCACCTACGTGCGCCTTGGGCGGGAGGACCCGGAGGTGCGGAGCTCCGGGAAA
>BBBL01000588.1 GCA_001311545.1 Thermus kawarayensis JCM 12314
CCCCCCCACCAGTGCTCGGCCACGAAGAAGCGGGCCTCCCCCGGGGTGGCCAGGGCCGCCTCCAGGTTGGCCAAGGCCCCCTGCACCAAGGGGCTCAGGAAGGCCAGAGCCACCCCTAGGGCCACCTGGAGGGTGAGGGTGTGGGCGAAGAGGGCCCCGGGCCGCTCGGGCCGCCCCAGGGCGTAGAGGCCAAAGGCCAGGACCAACCAGCGCACCAGGTTGTGCAGGAAGAGCAGGGCCTCGTACATGGGAAGAGTCTACCGGCTAGGCCCCCCTCCTTCCCGGAAGGAGGTCACGAAAGGAGGAGGAGGGCCTCCCGCAGGTCCTTCACCTCCAGGTGGGCGGGGTAACGGGGGTCGGGCTTGCGGAAGCCTCTGTCCACGAAGACGGCCCGTATCCCCGCAAGGCGGGCTCCCTGGACGTCCCGCTCCGGGTTGTCCCCCACCATCACCGCCTCCTCCGGCCCTGCCCCGAAGGCGGCCAGGGCCATGCGGAAAAGCCCGGGGTCGGGCTTGCCCAGGCCCACCTCCCCGGAGATCAAGGTGAGGGCGAAGGCCCCCCCAAGCCCCGCCCCGAAGAGCTTTTCCCGCTGGAGGTCGGGCACCCCGTTGGTGAGGAGGACGGGGACCGCCCCCCTTTCCCTCAGGGCCTCGAGGAACTCCGGCACCTCGGGGAAGAGGGGGTAGCGCCGCCTTTCCCGGAAGAAGGCCTCGGCGAGGGCCCGCGCCCTTTCCCCGGGCCCCCCGAGGCGGGAGAGGGCCTCCCGGAAGACCCTTTCGCGGAAGGGCCAGGCCCACTCCGCCAGGGCCTCGAGGCCCGGGGTGGTGTAACGGGCCCAGAGGGCCTCCAGGGCCGAG
>BBBL01000589.1 GCA_001311545.1 Thermus kawarayensis JCM 12314
CGCCGCCACCCGGCCGACTGGGCGGCACCGTAGACGAACTGGGAAGCCCCGCCACGTCCCCGGCGGCGTAGACCCGGGGTTGGTGGTGCGCAAGGTGGGGTCCAGCTGGAGGAAGCCCTTCTCGTCCCGCTCCACCCCCGCCCGCTCCAGGCCGAGCCCCTCCAGGTCCGGCCTCCTCCCCGTGGCCACGAGGAGGCTTTCCGCCTCAAAAACCCCCCGGTCGGTCCTGACCCGGAAAGTCCCCTCCCGGGCTACGGCCTCCACCCGCACCCCGGTGTGGACCCGGAGGCCCTCCTCCTCCAGGTAGCCCCGAAGGAGCCGGGCGAGCTCCCAGTCTTCCTGGGGCAAGACCTCGGGAAGGGCCTCGAGGACCACCACCCGGCTCCCAAGCCTAGCGAAGGCCTGGGCGAGCTCAAGGCCGATGGGCCCTCCCCCCACCACCAGGAGGCTTTCGGGGAGGGCGGGGGCGGAGAGGGCCTCGAGGTAGGTCCAGGGGGCGCTTTCCCGGAGGCCCGGGATGGGGGGAATAAAAGGCCTCGCCCCGGTGGCAAGAAGGTAGCGCCCGGCGAGGACCTCCCGCCCCTCTACCTCCATCCTCTCCCCGTCCAGGAAGCGGGCCCTCCCCCGGAGCACGGGGACCCCGGCCGCCTCCAGGACCTCCTGGTACTTCTCCTCCCTGAGGGCCGAGATCAGGGCCTCCTTGCCCGAGAGGAGGGCCCTCCAGTCCACCCCGAGGACCCTTAGGGCAAGCCCCGGAAAGGCGGAGTGGCCCGCCCGGTGGAAGGCGTGGGCCGCCCGGAGGAGGTACTTGGAGGGGACGCACCCCACGTTGACGCAGGTGCCCCCCAGGACCCCC
>BBBL01000590.1 GCA_001311545.1 Thermus kawarayensis JCM 12314
CCGCGGAAAGCAGGGGCTCGGGGGCCCGGCGGGGCGCAGGGTGGGGCCCAAAAGGCCCTTGGCCAGGGCCAGGGCCGCCTTGGCGTTGCGGAGGTTGGCCACGTAGACCTCCCGTTCCTCGGGAAGGAGGCTTCCGTTGAGGATGGGGGCCACCAGAACGGCGCTTTTCCCCCGGACCTCTGTCCTTTCCAGGTCTACCAGGGAAAGCCTTCCGTGGAACCTCCGGGGGGAAGCCCTCCACCTCCCCAAGAAGCAGGGCCTCCCCGGCCAGCTCCCCGGCCAAAAGCCGGGCCACCTTGGGCCCGGGGGCGACCCAGACCTCCTTGGCCCCCTGGGCCAGGAGGAAGGTGAGGACGCTTCCTGCGGGCAGGACCTCGAGGAGGAAAAGGGGTCCCGCCGCCGGCCTCAGGCAAAGGTCAACCCGGCACACCCGGCCATGATACCCTAGCCTGGCATATGCGGCTTAGAGACCTGGGGCGAGCGGGCGCTTTTGCGGCGGCTTGCCCCCGTGGGCTATCCCGAAGGGGCGCCCTTGCCCCCCGGGGACGACGCCGGGGGGGGTGTGGGTGGAGGGGGTGGCCTGGCTCCTCAAAACCGACGGCTTCCTCTACCGGGAGGTGGCCCTGAAGGGCATGGAGCCTTTGAGGTGGGGTTTAGGGGAGTGGCGGCCACGGCCTCGGACCTCCTCGCCAAGATGGGGCGGCCCCTGGGCTTCACCCTGGGGCTTTTCCTGCCCGAGGACCTGGAGGAGGGTTTCGTCCTGGAGCTCGTCCGGGGGGCGGCGGAGGCGGCCAGGCGCCTTGGGGCCTTCCTCCTCGGGGGGGACACGAACCGGGGGGAGGAGGTGGCCCT
>BBBL01000591.1 GCA_001311545.1 Thermus kawarayensis JCM 12314
GGAGGGGGGAGGGGATTCCCGAGGACGTGGCCTTCCTGGTCACCGCCACCCCAAGCCCCACCCCCGTCCTCCCCGAAAGGGTGCCCGAGGGGGTGTTCCTGGCGGCGGTGGGGTCCTTCCGCCCGGAGATGCGGGAGGTCCCCGAGGCCTTGGTGCGGGAGGCCGCCCTCTACTGCGATACCGAGGACGCCCTTTCGGAGGCGGGCGAGCTTCAGGGGGTGGAAAAGCCCGTGGTGACCCTGCGGGAGGCCCTCTTGGGCCGAAGGAGCGAGGGGCGGTTCGTCCTCTTCAAGAGCGTGGGCCACGCCCTCTTTGACCTGGCGGCGGCCCGGGCCTACCTGGGGCTATAGGCGCACCACCACCTTGCCCGCGTGCCCCCGGTCCACGAGGTCCGGAAGGCGGCCTCGGCCTCGAGGAAGGGAAAGACCTTCCCCACCACCGGCTTGAGCCCCCGGCCCAGCCGCGGCAGGAGAAAGGCCAGGGCCTCTTCCACAAGCGCCTTCTCCCGGAGCAGGGGGGCGAGCCAGAAGCCCAGCACGGCGAGGTTTTTCCGCATGAGCCTCAGGGGAGGGATGGGGGCCGCCTCCCCCTCGGCGGCCCCGATGTAGACCAGGCGCCCCTTGGGCCTGAGGAAGCCAGGCTTTCCTCCACGGCCTTGCCCCGGACTTCCAGGACGATGTCCACCCCACCCAAGGCGCGCACCTTCTCGGGCAGGGTCTCGTAAGGGGCCACCTCCTCCGCCCCCAAGGCCTGGGAAGGGCAAGCTTAGAGGCCGAGGAGCCGCCGCCACCACCCGCAGGGAGAGGGCCTTGGCCACCTGCACCGCCGCCGTGCCCAAGGCCCC
>BBBL01000592.1 GCA_001311545.1 Thermus kawarayensis JCM 12314
CTCCAGGAAGGGGCCGGGGTCCGGGAGGCCCAGGGAGGCCACCAGCTCCCTGAACCCCGGGGAGTCCAGGCCCCTGAGCTGTTCCGGGAGGACCTTCCAGGCCCCCTCCCGGGGCTTTTGGCCCTGGAGGAGGGAGAGGGGCAGGCGCTCCCAGGGGGAGGGCAGGCTCCCGTGGTGCGCCAGCACCGCCAGGAAGAGGAGAAGGGCGTCCCCCTCCAGGCCCCACCGCCTCGCCGTCCAGGCGGCGAAGAGGGCCCCGGGGAGGGTGTGCCAGGTGCGGGGGTCGTCCTTGGGCCGCTTTCCTTGGAGTAAATCCTGAAAGTAGGGCGTGGCCTTGCCCAGGTCATGGGCCAGGCCGGCCACCCGTCCCTGGGGACCGAGGCCCAGGGGGGCCAGGAAGCGCTCCGCCAGCTCCCCCACCCCCCGGAGGTGGTCCAGGAGGGGTTCTTCCGGCCGGGTGCGGGCGAGGAGGGCCATGCTTCCTTAGGAACCAGGATAGGGAGGATGGTATGCTGGAGGCAAGATGAACCGCTCACGGGAGGAAGGCTCAGGCTCCGCTTTCACGCCGAGGGTCGTCTTCCGGTGACCTACCGGGAAGGGCTTCAGGCGGCCCTTTACCAGGCCCTCCCCTCCCCCTGGGGGAGAGGCTTCACGACCGGGGCCTCCTGCCCGCGGACCGCCCCTTGAAGCTCTTCGTCTTTAGCCGCCTCCTGGGCCTGAGGTACCTTGGCGAGGAGAAGGCCTTCCTGGCGGAGGGGGAGGTGGTCCTCTACTTCGCCTCCGCCCTGGCCGAGGTGGTGGGGGCCCTGGGGCAGGGGCTTTGGACGCGGGGGGGCCTCGA
>BBBL01000593.1 GCA_001311545.1 Thermus kawarayensis JCM 12314
GGCTTGCCGAGGTGGTGGCCTCCTTGGACCGGGGGCCGGGGTAGGATGGGGGCGTGAGCTACGGGAAGGCCCATCTGGAGGAAAGGCTCCTTCGGGCCCTGGCCGAGGCCATAGGGGAGCTGGAGGACCCGAGGCTCTTCCTCCTCACCGTGGAGGCGGTGCGCCTCTCCCCGGATGGCCGGGTGCTTTCCGTGTACGTGGAGGCCTTCCGGGAGGAGGAAAAGGCCTTGGCGGCCCTGCGCCACGCAGAGAGGAGGCTTCTTGCCGCCCTGGCCAAGAGGGTGCGCCTGCGCCACCTGCCCAGGCTGGAGTTCCTGCCGTGGAGAGCGTCACCCGCATAAAGGTCCGCTACGCCGAAACCGACCAGATGGGGGTGGTCCACCACTCGGTCTACGCCGTCTACCTCGAGGCCGCCCGGGTGGACTTCCTGGAGAGGGCCGGGCTTCCCTACCACCTCGTGGAGGAGAGGGGGGTGTTCTTCCCGGTGGTGGAGCTCGGCCTCACCTTCCGCGCCCCGGCGCGCTTTGGGGAGGAGGTGGAGGTCAGGACCCGCCTCGCCGAGCTCTCCTCCCGGGCCCTCCTCTTCCGCTACCGGGTGGAGCGGGAGGGCGCCCTCCTCGCCGAGGGCTTCACCCGCCACCTCTGCCAGGTGGGGGGCAGGGCGGCCCGCATCCCCCAGGACATCTACCAGGCTTTGAGTGTGCTACACTTAAGGTAGCATTGGGGCATGGACTTGGACGCCTTCGCGCTCTTTGAACGCCACATCAACCCTAGCCTTGCAGGCCTTCTCCGCTTCACCGGCCTAGACCGGGTGGAGTCCCACGCCGAGGGGCCTTACGTCTGG
>BBBL01000594.1 GCA_001311545.1 Thermus kawarayensis JCM 12314
CCACCTCCCCCACCCGGCCGAGCCCGGGCAGGGCCCTTCCCTTTAGGCAGAGGCGTCCCGCCCCGAGAGGGCGAGGGCCTTCCTTCCCCTTTGGGAAAGCCCCGAGGCCAGGCGCTTCCCCGTGAGGCAGAGGGCCATCTCCACCACCTCCACCTGCTCCGGAGGGGTGACCCTCAGCCTCCCACGAAGCGGCTCTCGTACCCCAGGCGCTTCAGCCACTCCCCGATCTCGGGGCCGCCCCCGTGGACCAGGACCAGGGGGCCGGGGTAGGCGGCGAGCTCCTCCAGCAGGGCCTCTGCCCCCCTCAGGCTTCCCCCCACCTTCACCAGAAGGGGCTCACTCAAGGTAGACCACCTCCTCGGGCAAAGCCCCCTCCTCCTCGGCCTCCAGGAGGTCTAAAAAGCCCAAAAGGGCGTGGTCCGGGTGGAGGCCGAAGAAGGTGGCCAGGGCCCGGACGGCGTGCTCTGGGGGCAGGGCCTTCGCCCTTTCCAGGAGGGGCCTTAGCTCCTCCGAGGCCCGCAAGGCCTCCCCGAGCTCCGGGCCTTGCCGGAGCTCCGCCACCACCTCCTTTCCTTCCGCCAGGAGGAAGAGGCCGTCCTCCTCCGCCTGGACCCAGAAGGCCAGGGCCCGGCCCAGCCCGGAAAGCTCCCTCAGGAAGGAGCGCACCGCCTCGAGGTCTTCCTGGGCCTCGAGGGCCTCGTGGTAGAGGCTGGTCCAGGGGGGGTCGGGGACCAGGTAGACCCCGGCCC
Source organism: Thermus kawarayensis JCM 12314 (assembly GCA_001311545.1). The sequence continues at coordinate 750 of BBBL01000594.1, forward strand.
CTCCCGTACGCCCCTTTACCCAGGCCGCCACCTCCTCCAGGGGGGCCTTGGCGTGCAAGGAGAGAAAGCTCCGCACCACGCTC
>BBBL01000595.1 GCA_001311545.1 Thermus kawarayensis JCM 12314
CTCCGGGTGGGGGACGTGGCCCGGGTGGTGGAGGAGGGCGAGGCCCCCACCACCCTGAACCGCCTTAACGGGAGGCCGGCGGTGCTCCTGGCGGTGGTGAAGACCCCCGACGCCAACGCCGTGGCCGTGGCCGACGGGGTGAAGAGGGCCCTGAAGGCCATGAACCTTCCCCAAGGCTACCGGGCCGAGGTGGCCCTGGACAGCACCCGGTTCATCCGGGCGGCGGTCTTGGACACGGTGCGGGAGGCCTTTTTGGCGGCCTTGGCCGTCTCCTTGGTGGTCCTGGTCTTCTTGGGGAAGCTCAACTCCGTCTTCTCCGTCATCCTGGCCATCCCCATCACCCTCTCGGGGGCCATCCTCCTCTTCGGGCTTTTGGGCTTCACCTACAACCTCATCAGCCTCCTCGCCCTCACCGTGGCGGTGGGCATCGTGGTGGACGACTCCATCGTGGTGGCGGAGAACATCGACCGCTACCGCAGGATGGGCCTTGGCCCCAAGGAAGCGGTGCTCAAGGGGGCGAGCGAGGTGAGCGTGGCCGTGGCCGCGGCCACCCTAAGCCTCCTCGCCGTCTTCCTGCCCATCAGCTTCCTCCCCGGCTCATCGGCCAGATCTTCCAGCAGTTCGGCCTGGGCATGGCGGCGGCCATCGCGGTGAGCTGGCTCGAGGCCCTCCTCTTCCTCACCGTGCGCCTGGCCTACTTCCCCGACCCCGAACCTCCCGCCCTGCAGGAGGCCTTCAAGGCGGCCCGCCTCCTTCCCAAGGACCTCCTCTGGGCCTACCGCAGGGGCTTCCGCACCGCCTTGGGGCTCCTCCTGGGCCTCGCCCTCGCC
>BBBL01000596.1 GCA_001311545.1 Thermus kawarayensis JCM 12314
GGCTTTCCCAGTGGGGGGCCAAGGGCATGGCCGAGGCGGGGTACGGCCACCGGGAGATCCTGGGGCACTACTTCCCCGGCACCTTTCTTTCGGACCTTCTCCTAGGCGGGCTTCCGGGTCCGGCCTGGGCCCTTCGCTAGGCCGTGTGGATTCCCACGCCCCTAGGGCCTCTTTGGCTGGAGGTCTCCCCCCTGGGGGTGCGGCGCCTGGAGCCCGCCCTCTTTCCCCGGGGAGAAGAGGCGGCAGGTCCTTTGGCCCGGGCGGTGCGGGAAAGGGTGGAGGCCTACTTCGCCGGGGAGAGGCCCGATTTTTGGACCTGCCCCTGGACTACACCGGCCTTTCCCCGGGGCGCACCGCCCTCTACCAACGGGTGCGGCGCATCCCTTACGGGAAGACGGAAAGCTACGGGAGCCTGGCCCTGGAGCTGGGCCTTGCCCCCCGGGCCGTGGGGGCGGCCCTTAGGGCCTGCCCCTTTTTCCTCCTGGTGCCGGCCCACCGGGTGATCCACGCCGACGGGCGCCTCGGGGGCTTCGCCGGGCAGGAGGGGTTGAAGCGCTGGCTCCTCGCCTTTGAAGGGGTCCTAAACCTCCACCCAGACCGCTAGGGAAAAAGGGGGAAGCTCGGGGCCGCAAAGGCGCCCCCCCATGGGGGTGCAGAGGCTTCCCGAGAGGAGGTCCACCGCCCGGGCCCCCCGGGGCAGGGCCCCGTGCAGGGGGAAGTCCTGGCGGAAGGGGTGGGGGGTGGCGTTCACCACCACCAGGTAGGGCCCCCGGGTGAAGGCCAGGTGCCCGTCCGCGGCGTGAGACGCGCCGGGTAGGGGGCGTG
>BBBL01000597.1 GCA_001311545.1 Thermus kawarayensis JCM 12314
CCCCTGCGGCGGCGGCCGCCGCGGCTCCCGTGGAGGAGAAGACCGAGTTTGACGTGATCCTCAAGGAGGCCGGGGCCAAGAAGCTGGAGGTCATCAAGGAGCTCCGCGCCATCACCGGGCTCGGCCTTAAGGAGCCAAGGACCTGGCGGAAAAGGGCGGCCCCATCAAGGAGGGGGTTTCCAAGGCCGAGGCCGAGGAGATCAAGAAGAAGCTCGAGGCCGTGGGCGCGGTGGTGGAGCTCAAGTAAGCCCTCCGCCCCACGGGGTGCCCCCCGGGCCTCAGGGTCCGGGGTTTTTACTGCCAGCGCTCCTCGGGGGAAGCCCCTTCAGGCCCCTCAGCACCTCCCCCACCAGGTAAAGGCTTCCCGCCACCACCACCCGTTTTTCAAGCCCGAAGGCCCACGCCAGGGCCTGCATGGGGTCTTCTTCACGTGGGCCCGGGGGAAAAGGGGGAGGAGGACCCGGGGGTCCTGGCTCCGAGGGGAGGCGTAGCGGGTGAGGACCACGGGCCCCAGGCCCCTCAGGGCCTCGGCCATGGCGGCGTGGTCCTTGTCCCGGGAAAAGGCCAGGACGAAGGCGGCGGGCAGAAGCCCGTGGAAGCGGAGGGCCTCCCTCAGGGCCTGGGCCCTTCGGGGTTATGGGCCCCGTCCAGGAAGAGCTCCCCTCCCCCAGGCCAAGGGAGGCGCTGGAGGCGGCCCGGGCTTTCCGCCTTGAGAAGCCCCCTTTCCACCGCCTCCCAGGAAGCCCCCAGGAGGCGGCCCGCCAGGCGGAAAGGGCCAGGTTCTCCGCCTGGTGGGGGCCGAGGAGCCGGGTCCTGA
>BBBL01000598.1 GCA_001311545.1 Thermus kawarayensis JCM 12314
TAATGGGGGGCGTGCCGCAGGGGATACCCCGGGGGGGCACGGGAAGGAGGTGGTCATGGTGGAACTCTTTGGATTCGGCCCTCACCTGATGGTGGATGCTATGACGCCAACCCCGAGAGGCTCCGGGACGCCGAGCTGGTGCGTCGGGTTCTGGACGAGCTCCCCGAGGAGATGGAGATGACCAAGGTGCTCCCCCCCTTCGTCTACAGCTACGGCCCCGGGGGCGAGGACGGGGTGACGGGGGTGGTGATCATCGCCGAAAGCCACATCGCCATCCACACCTTCCCCAAGAAGCGCTTCCTCTCCATAGACATCTTCTCCTGCAAGGCCTTTGACATGGCCAAGGCCCTGCGGAAGCTGGCCGAGGTCTTTGAGATCGGCCGCTACGAGACCTACATGATCCAGCGGGGCAAGGAGTTCCCCAAGGACCCGGAGCTGGCCCGGGCCATCGTCCTGGGGGAGCGGGAGTACCTGGAGGCCCGGGTGGGCTAGGCGCCCCCGGGCCAACGGGCGGGTCCTTTGCCCAGGATATTTCCTCTTCCCCGGGCGCGCCCCGGGTTTTCATTTTGGGCTCACGGTTTCTGCCTAACTTTGGTAACGGAGGCTTGGTATGACGCGCAAATTGCTGACGCTGGTGTGGCTGGCGCTGGGCGTGGCCCTGGCGCAGGGCTTCCGCGGCCTCTCCCTGGGCACTCCCTACCCGGAGATGGGGGTGCAACCCGGGGAGAGCGTGAGCCTCACCCTGACCCTCAAGAACTTCGGCCTGCCCCCGGGGTGGTCCGCCTCTCCCTGGCCCAGGTGGCCCCGCTGGCAGGCGAGCC
>BBBL01000599.1 GCA_001311545.1 Thermus kawarayensis JCM 12314
GGAGGCCTGGCTCGGGGTGCGGGCGGCGGAGGTCTTGGTGGTGCGCCAGGACCGCCCCCCACCCCCGGAAAACGTCCTGGAAGGCCGCCTAGAACGCCTGTACCCGGAGGGCCTGGCCTACCGGGCCCTCTTCCGCGGGCCCCTTTCCCTGGAAATCCTCCTGCCCCGGCACGTCCAGGAAAGGCTCCGCCTCCAGCCAGGCCAAGCCCTCCGCGTGGCCCTCAAGCCCCGCTACCTGCACCTGATGCCGGGCGAGGCGGAGGAGTAGCCCCAGGGGAAGCCCGAACTTGTTCCACACCCCCTTGAGGAAGAAGCGGGCCTGGGAGCGCTCCACCTCCAGGTACCGGGCGAGGCTTTTGGGCTCGGGGGGCACCCCCCGGCCCAGGGCCAGGAGGACCGCCACCTCCCCGGGAAGAAGCCGGGCACCGAAACGCCCCCTTAGGCCCCCGGGAAGGGTTTTGGGGTCGTCCTTCCGGGTGAGGAAGGCGTAGGCCCTAAGGTCATAGCCCCGAAGCCCCCTGGGGGTGAGCCAGAGGACCCCCTGGCCCTGCTCCAGCCGGTCCAGCCCCGAAAGGGGCAGGCCCGCACCCTGGTTCCAGGAAAGGGAGAAGCCCTGGGGAACAAGGGCCCGGTACGCCTGGGCGTAAAGGGCCAGATCATGGGTAAAGAGCACCACCTGCAACGCCGTACCTCCTTTCGCCAAAGGACCTTGGGCCGAAAGACCCCTCAGGCCAAGGCGAAAGGAGGGGCCCTGGGAACCAGGGCCTGGGGAAGGAGGAGGCGGTGCCCGGAAAGGGGGGCGGGGCGCTGGGGAAGGGTCTCGAGG
>BBBL01000600.1 GCA_001311545.1 Thermus kawarayensis JCM 12314
GGCGCACCGCCTCCCCCCCGGGAAAACCTCCCCCGCACCTCCTTGATCCCGGCAGGGAGGAGGCTCGCCCCCTTCTCCCTCAAGGCCAGCACCGCGCCCCGGTCCAGAACAAGCTCCCCCTTGGGGCGAAGGAGCCCGTAAAGCCAGGCCTTCTCCCCGCGGTAGCGCCTCTTGGCGTGGAAGTAGGTGCCCAGGGAGGCTCCGGAGAGGGTCTCGAGGAGGACCCCAGTCCTCCTCCCGGGAAGGAGGAGGGTGGGGATCCCCACCCTCCCGGCGATGCGGGCCGCCAAGAGCTTGCTCTTCATCCCCCCGCTTCCCAAAGGGTTCCCCTCCCCGGCGTGGGCCAAAACGGCCTCCACCCGCTCCACCTCCGGGATGGGCTTCGCCTCGGGGTTCCTCTTGGGGTCCTCCTCGTAAAAGGCGTCCACATCGGAAAGGAGAACGAGGAGTCCCGCCTCCACCAAAGCGGCCACCCGGGCGGAGAGCTGGTCGTTGTCCCCGAAGCGGATCTCCTGAAAGGCCACGGTGTCGTTCTCGTTAATGATGGGAATCACCCCGAGGTCCAAAAGGGCCCTTAGGGTGGCCTTGGCGTTCAGGTAGCGGGCCCGGGAGGCCAGGTCCTCGGCGGTGAGGAGCACCTGGCCCACGGGAAGGCCAAAGGGGGCGAAGGCCTCCTGCCAGGAGGCCATGAGGAGGGGCTGGCCGAGGGCGGCGAGGGCCTGCTTCATGGGCATATCCCGGGGGCGCTCCCGAAGGCCCAGGCGGCGCATTCCCGCCGCCACCGCCCCCGAGGATACCAAAACCACCTCCCGGCCCCCTTGCCGG
>BBBL01000601.1 GCA_001311545.1 Thermus kawarayensis JCM 12314
CGCCTCGCCCCTCTACCGGGCCAACCTGGACCTGGCCCTGGCCCTGGAGGACCTGGCCCGGGCCGTGGGCCTGCCCCTGGAGGCCCTGAGGGCCCTTCTGAGGCCCCTGGAGGGGGAGGGGGGCACCCTCGGTACCCCCCGGGCCTCCGGGGGGCCTTAAAAGGCTTTTGGGAGGGAAAGGTGCGGTTTATAGGAATCGCTCTGCTTATTGTCCTCTCCGCCTGCGAGGCCCCGGTGGCCGAGCACCGGGAGGATGTCCCCCTCCGCCTCTTCCGCTGGGAGGAAGGGGGGGGACCCCCCTCGTGGAGACTCTCCCCGCCGAGCCCCTCCGGGTGGAGGTCCGGCTCTACCGGGCGGGGAGGGAGCTCTCCGCCCACCTCCGGGCCCTGGGGGGCCTCGAGGCCGAGGGGGACCTGGCCCTGGTGCTGGAGGGGCCGGGGGGCGAGGCAGTGGGGAAGGCCTTCGGCTCCGGGCGCTTCCTCCACACCCGGGCCTTCCTTCCCGCCCCCGCCTGCGCCTTCTGGCTGGTGAGCCTCTCCCCGGACCCCTTCCAGGAGGAGGCGCTGGAGGTGCGGAGCTACGAGGCCTCGGGGAGGCTCTGCGAGGAGGAGCGGTGAGGGTGGACGAGCTGGAGCATCTGCGCAGGAGGGTGGCGGAGCTGGAGGCCGAGCGGGAGAAGCTCCTCGCCCGCCTCGCCTACCTCGAGGCCCTCCCCCGGGGCGGGGTCCTCTCCCGGGAGCGGGCCCTGGAGCTTCACGGCCTCCTCTCCGCCGTCTGGCTGGACCTGAACGAGCTCCGCCCCGCCCGGGTGCCGGAGCT
>BBBL01000602.1 GCA_001311545.1 Thermus kawarayensis JCM 12314
CTCCACGGGAGGCCAGGGGCCCAAGGTCCACCCCCTCCTCCCTGGGGTCCCCCATGCGGAGGCCGGCCAGGTGTTTCCGGGTGGCCTCGAGGAGGGCCTCGAGGCGGTCCCTGGGCGCCAGGACCCGGCGGATGGCGGTGCACCGCTGTCCCGTTTTGATGGCGAGTTCCTGGGCCACCTCCTCGGCCAGGCGGGAAACCTCCTCCTCTCCCGCCCTCTCCCCCAGGATGGCGGCGTTTATGGAGTCGGTCTCGGCGTTGAAGAAGGCGCCCCTTTCCAGGAAAGCGGGGTGGCGGCGCAGGCGGTGGGCGGTGGCCTGGGAGCCCGTGAAGTAGACGCTGTCCCGGTGGTCCAAGGCCTCCAGGGCCTCCCCCAGGCCGCCCGCCACGAACTGGAGGCTCCCTTCGGGGAGGAGCCCAGAGTCCAGCATGAGGCGCACCAGGGCCTCGGCCACGTGGGCCGTGGGGGTGGCGGCCTTGGCCAGGGTGGGAACCCCGGCGAGGAAGGCCGGGGCGAACTTCTCCAGAAGGCCCATACGGGGAAGTTGAAGGCGTTGATCTGCAGGGTGATCCCCCCCTTGGGCACCAGGAGGTGCCGCCCCTGGAAGGAGGCGTCCTTGGCCAAAAGAAGGGCCTCTCCCTCGGGCAGGAGGTTGCCCTCGGGGAGGTTGCGGGCCAGGGAGCTGTAGGCGAAGAGGACCCCGATGCCCCCGTCCACGTCGTACCAGGCGTCCCGCCGGGTGCCCCCGGTGGTGGCGTAGAGGCGGTAGAGGGCCTCCTTCCTCTCGGAGAGGTACTGGGCCAGGGCCTAAGCCTCCGGCCCCG
>BBBL01000603.1 GCA_001311545.1 Thermus kawarayensis JCM 12314
CCTCGGGCTCCAGGGCCAGGGGAGGTTCCTCCTGGAGCCGGGCGGGCTCGAGCTTAGGAGGCGCCAGGCCATGCCCCTAGATTACCGGGGCCGGGCGGTAGGGGAGGTACTTGGCTCCCAGAAGCGGCTCCGCACGAACTCCTGGAGGCCCTTGAAGGAAAGCCCCTGGATCCGCTCCTCCTCCGCCACCCCTTCTTCCAAGGCCTTGGCCATCACCCGGGCGGCCACGTAAGGGGAGACCTCCCGCATCCGGGCCACGGGGGGGTAGAGGAGGTCGGGAAAGTGCCTGGTGGTGTAGTCGTAGAGGGCATAGGCGGCCTCGAGGACCATCCCGTCCGTCACCTCCCGGGCCCGGGCCAAGACCGCCCCCAGGCCGAGACCCGGGAAGACGAAGGCGTTGTTCCCCTGGCCGATGGGAATGGTCCGCCCCTTGAAGCCCACCGGGGGGAAGGGGCTTCCCGCCGCCACCAGGGCTTGGCCTTCCGTCCAGTAGATGAGGTCGTCGGGCAGGGCCTCCGTGGCCGAGGTGGGGTTGGAAAGGGGGAAGATCACCGGGCGGGGGGCGTTTTTCAGCATGGCCCGCACCACGGGCTCGGTGAAGCTTCCCGCCTGGCCGGAGAGGCCCAGGAGGACCGTGGCCCGGGCGTTCTCCACGGTCTCCAGAAGGTTGGGGTAGGCCCCCGCAAAGCGCCAGCCTGGAGGCGCTCGGGTTTTTGGGCGTAGGGCCTTTTGTAGTCCTCCATGGCCCGGCCCTCCACCAGAAGACCCTTGGAGTCTAGGACGAGGACGCGGGCCTTGGCCTCCTCCTCGGAGAGGCC
>BBBL01000604.1 GCA_001311545.1 Thermus kawarayensis JCM 12314
CTTCCCCGGGGTCAAGGAGACGGAGGAGGGATGGCGGCCCCTGGAGGCGGAGGGAGATCCCCTGGCCCTCACCGTGCGGGCCCCCACCGGCCTCACCTACCGGGAGGTGCGGGCCTACGCTCCCTGGGAGAGCCCGCCCCTGCCCCTCTCCCTCCCCCAAGGGGAGGGCCCCTACCTGGGAGGCGTGGGCTGGGCCCTGGGGGTTCCCACCTACGGGGTGGGGCTGGTAAACTTGAGGGCAAGCCTGGAGGCGGTGCTCGGCCTCGGGTGGCGTGGGAGGTGAACCATGGTATATATCGCCCTCTTTGCCCTAGGAGCGGCCCTCGTGACCCTGCTCTTCTACCTGATCCTCAACCCCCGGGTCCTCACCACCGAGGGGGAGACCTTTGACCTGCGCTTCATCCTCTTCATGCTGATCCTCATCGTCCTGGCCGCCTCCACCGTGGCTTCATGCTGGTCCTGGGAAGGATGTACCACCTGCTCTGAGCCCTTCCCGGGGAAAAGAGCCTAAAAGGGCTTGACCAGGGGTTCTGGGGCTTTCTGGCCCCGGAGGTAGTCCAGGTCCTTTTGCAGGAAGTCCTGGGTGGCCTCGAGGACCGGCAGGAACTCCCGGGGGAACTCCCCCTTAAGGTGAGCCATGCACCGTAAGAGCCCCTCCACCACCTCCCGCTCCTGCTCCCGCCGCCTTCTACCCCCCCTCAGCGCTCCAGGCCAGGCGCTCCAGCCGCCGCACCAGGCAGACCCGGGGCTCCCCCCCTACCCCCTGGCAGGGCAGGCCCTCGGCCCCCGAGCAGGTGGCGTAGGCCTTC
>BBBL01000605.1 GCA_001311545.1 Thermus kawarayensis JCM 12314
CCCGGATCTCAGGGGCCGGATCGGCCGTCCCTTGCGGGCGGGGGACGTGCTGGGGCTTAGGGTGGAACGGGCGGTCCGGCCGGGGAGGGCCTTTGCCTTGAGGCCCTTGCCGGAGGCCTTTCGGGTGCGCCTTCGGCGGGGCCCCAGTATACGGGGGAGGCTTGGAGGGCCCTTACCGCCGGGCCTTTTCGGGTGGCGCGGGCGGACCGCATGGGGGTGGAGCTTCTAGGCCCGGAGGTGCCGGGTGGGGAAGGGCTTTCCGAGGCCACGCCCTTGGGAGGGATCCAGGTGCCGCCCTCGGGGAAGCCCCTGGTGCTTTTGGCCGACAAGGGAAGCCTAGGGGGTTACGCCAAGCCCGCGGTGGTGGAGGGGCGGGACCTGTGGCTTTTGGGGCAGGTGTGGCCTGGAGCGGAGCTTGTATTCACGAGCGAGTAGAATCGTGAAAAAAAATACACAAGCATAAACGCCCGGCATCCTGACCAAGGGCAGGGAAGACCCCCCACCCTTATCCCACCGCCTCCACCACGAGGGCGATGCCCTGGCCCACCCCGATGCACATGGTGGCGAGGCCAAACTGGACGCCCCTCCGCCTCATCTCGTGGACCAGGGTGGTGAGGATCCGGGCCCCCGAGGCTCCCAAGGGGTGGCCCAGGGCGATGGCCCCGCCGTTGGGGTTCAGGCGGGGGTCCTCCATGTCTAGGCCCCACTCCCGGAGCACGGCCAGGCTCTGGGCGGCGAAGGCCTCGTTGAGCTCAATGAGGCCGAGGTCCGAGAGGCTCAGCCCCGCCCGCTCCAAAGCCTTT
>BBBL01000606.1 GCA_001311545.1 Thermus kawarayensis JCM 12314
GGCCCGGGAAGCCATGGGCCTGGGGGCGGAGGCCTCGGGGGAGCTCATCCTGGGCCATATCGCCTACGACCTCATGCACCTGGAGGAGGCCTTGGCCCACTACCGGAGGCGGCGGAGCGGGCCGAGGAGGGGAGCCGGGAGTGGGTGGGGGCTCAGGAGATGGTGGTGGATACCCTGGCCCAGCTGGGCTACCGCTCCCCCGAGGAGATCCTGGCCCGGGCCGAGGCGGTCCTGCCCCACGTCCACCCTGCCGACGAGTGGCACCAGGCCCTCCTGGCCTACCGGGAGCGGGCCCAGGCCCTCCTCCGGGAAGGCCGGCGGCCTAACTAGCCCCCTTGCGCAAGGAGGCGAGGGCCTTCAGCACCTCCTGGGACCTCAGGGGTTTGGGGAGGTGGAGCACCCGCAAGGGGCGGAAGAGGAGGCCCGGGGGGGTTTCGCTCACCACGTACAAGGAGGCGAGCCTCCCCTCGGGGTGGGCCCGCACCCTTCGGGCGGCTTCCAGGGCCCTTTCCCCCTGGAGGACCACGCCCTTGGGCCTCTCCTTGAGGAGGCGCAAAAGCCCCTCCAGATCCTTGGCCAAAAGCACCCGGAAGCGGTGGGCCTCCAGGAGGTAGAGGAGAAGCCTGCGCACCACCCCGCTTTCCGCCAGGACCACCACCAGGGGGTCCTCCAGGAGGAGGGTGGAGGGGCGGAGGAGGCCCCGGCTTTTCATCTCGTGGAGGAGGTGGTAGACCTCCTCCTCGGGAAGGCCCGACATGAGGGCCACGCTCCGCGCCCTGCGCACCCCGTCCAGGAGCTCCA
>BBBL01000607.1 GCA_001311545.1 Thermus kawarayensis JCM 12314
CCCACGGCCACCCGGGCCCCCCAGGCGGGGCTTGTGGCGGTGGATGAAGGCCTCCTGCCTTTCCCCCATGCCCACCAGGAGGAGGTCCGGGGCTTTTTGGCGGATCTCTGCCACCACCGGCTCCTCCTCCCGGAAGTAGCCGTGGTGGAGGCCCACCACCACGCCCCCCAGGCGTTCCACTTCCCGGGCCGCCTTCTCGGCCACCCCGGGCCTTCCCCCCAGGAGGTAGACCCTGAGGCCGGGGAAGCGCCGGAGAAGGGCCAGGGTGAGGTCCACCCCGGTGACCCGCTCCCGGAGTTCCACGCCCAGAAGGCGCCTCGCCGCCCAGAGGATCCCCACCCCGTCCGGCGTGACCAGCTCGGCCTCGAGGATGGCCCGCCTCAAGGTTTCGTCCTCCCCCGCCCGCACGGCGATCTCCGGGTTAAGGGTCACCACCTGGTGGGTCCTTTCCTCTTGGAGGAAGCCCCCGATGCGCCTCAAGGCCCCCTCCATGTCCACGGGGTCCAAAGGAAGGCCCAGGAGGGTCAGGCGCTCCATGCCACGAACCTCTGGGCGTAGCGGTCCTGGGTGAGGCCGAAGGCGGCCTTGGGGAAGAAGCGCACCTCGGCCAACCTGGGCACCACGGGGTCCACCCCGATGAGGCTCGCCCGGGCCAGCTCCTCGGCGCGACCTTCCCTGTAGAGGCGCTGGCCCTCTTGGCTTTGGAAGAGGGCCTCCTGGGGGTCGGGGAAGGCCTTGAGGAGGGCGGTGGCCAGGGAAGGGGGGGCTTCGGAGGAGAGCCTCCGCATGAGGAACCGGTGGC
>BBBL01000608.1 GCA_001311545.1 Thermus kawarayensis JCM 12314
CGGCCTGAAGGCGGGAGGAGGTGCGCTTCCACTTCGCCCCCGCCCGGGTGGTGGCCTTGCGTCCGGGGCCCGAGGCGGTGCTCGTGGGGGACTGGGCCCTGCCCATCCCCTTCCCCCCCTTGCCCTTCGCCGGGAGCGAGGAAGACCTTAAGTCCCTAAAGCCCCTCTTGGAGGCCTTAAAGCCCCCGAGGCCCTGGCCCTACTTCGCCTACTGGACTCTTCCCCCCGAGGCCCTGACCCCCGAGGACCTCCAGGCCTACGGGGAGGACCTCAGGGCCAGGGGGCACCGCCCGGAACTCTTCTTCGGCCAAGAAGGGGTGAGGCGTATGGCCGAGGCCGCCCGCGCCCTGAGCGCCCAGGACCCGGAAGGCTCCTGGCGGCTCACCGAGACCCTTCTCCGCTACACCCCCCTTTTCCCGAACTCTCTGGATTTCTTCCTGGAAAGTCGGGGCCCTCGAGGCCCAGGGCCAACCCGCCAGGGCCCTCAGGTTGCGGGAGGCCGTCAAGCACCTCCGGGCCTGGATGCCCCCGGACCTTTCCTTCCTGCCCCAAGGGTTCTACGCCCTGGGCCTGGCCTACCTGGCCCTCCTGGCCTACCTCTTCCTCTACTACCTCCCGGCCCAGCTCCAGGACCTCAAAGCGGTGGGGGCTTCCTCGGGGGGTATTTCCGCCACCCCCTCCTGCGCCTCCGCCATCTGAGCCTGGCCTACGCCAGCCTGGGGGAGAGGGTCTTGGCCCTCGCCCTCCTCCTCCTCCTGGGCGGGGCGGGGCTCCTCTACGGCCTGGACCGGTCCG
>BBBL01000609.1 GCA_001311545.1 Thermus kawarayensis JCM 12314
GGGAAAGGACGGGTCTTAAGCCCCCATCCTGGCCTACGTGGGCCGCCTGGACGCCAGAAGGGGCTGGACCTCCTGCTCCAGGCCCTCCCCCGCCTGGTGGAGATGGGCTTCAGCCTCTACGCCCAGGGGGTGGGGGAGGAGGGGCTCGCCCAGGCCCTGGAGGAGGCGGAAAGGGCCTACCCCGGGCGGGTGCGCTTCCTCCCCGCCTACCACGAGCCCATGGCCCGCCTGGCCTACGCCGGGGCCGAAGCCCTGTTGGTGCCGAGCCGCTTTGAGCCCTGTGGCCTCGTGCAGATGATCGCAAGCCGCTACGGCACCCCGCCCGTGGCCCGGGCCGTGGGGGGGCTCAAGGACACCGTAGAGGACGGCCGGACCGGGGTCCTCTTCCAGAGCTACCACCCGGAGGGCCTCCTCTACGGGGTTTTGCGGCTTTTCCGCCTGGGGGCCGAGGAGATGGGCCTTAGGGGTATGGAGAAGGACTTCTCCTGGGAAGGCCCGGCCCGGGCCTACCGGGAGGTGTACCGGGAGGCCTTGGGCTAGGATGGAGGGCGTGAAGGACCTGGAGGCGGGGGCCCTTTCCGGGGATCCCAAGGCCCAGGCCCTCCTCCACTTCCTCAGGCTCCTCCGGCGGAGGGACTACGCCGGGGCCCGGGCCTACGCCGAGGGCTTCCCGGAAGGGGAAAAGGAGCGGCTCCTGAAGGGCCTTGCCCTTCTGGAGGAGGCCCCCGAGACCCTGGAGGACCCCCTCTTCGCCGCCGAGAAGGAGGTGGTCCTGGGGGTGAGGGCGGTGGGGGAGGG
>BBBL01000610.1 GCA_001311545.1 Thermus kawarayensis JCM 12314
CAGGAGGAGCTTCACCCCGGCCCAGCCCACCAGGGCGTAGGCCACCCTTTCCAGGCCCGGGTAGCGCTCCATCAGGGCCACCACCGAGCCCGCCAGGAGGCGGATGAAGAGGATGCCCAGGGCCACCCCCAGGAAGACCAAGGGGAGGTCCTTGGAGAAGGCCACCACCGCCAGGATGGAGTCCACGGCGAAGGCCAGGTCCACCAGGTTGATGAGGACCACCACCCGCCAGAACTCCTTGGCGGTGGCCCCGGGGAGGGACTTGGCCTCGGAGGGGCCGCGGAAGTGCCGGACCATCAGGTGCACGAGGTAAAGTCCCCCCAGGACCTGGGCCCACCAGAGCCGGATGACGAAGACGGCGAAGAGGAGGGCGAGGCCCCGGAGGAGGTAGGCCCCCAGGAGGCCGTAGAGCAGGGCCCGGCGGCGGAGGGGGGCGGGCAGGGGCCTCACCATCACCGCCAGGACCAGGGCGTTGTCCCCGGAGAGGAGGGCCTCCAGGGCGGCCACCGAGAAGAGGGTGAGGAAGGCCTCCCCGCTCACCCTTCCCCCAGGAGGTAGCAAAGCCCGGGGGCCAGGGCCTGCTTCCAGGTGACCCAGTTGTGGCCGCTGGGCCTTTCCCGGTAAGCGTGGGGCACCCTTCGGTCGGCGAGGAGGGCGGCGAAGCGGCGGTTGGGGGCGAGGAGCCACTCCAGAAGCCCCACCTCCAGGTAGACCCTAGGAAGCCTTTCCGCCTCGGCGTAGCGAAGGAGGAGCCACTCCTCATCCCGGTAGGCGTCCATCCCCGGGGTGGGCCGTTGA
>BBBL01000611.1 GCA_001311545.1 Thermus kawarayensis JCM 12314
GGTTCCAGGCCGACGGCGCCGGATGGCCTGCACCACCTGCCCTGGGGCCACCCCGAGGGCCTGGAGGCGGTCCGGGTCCAGGTAGACCTTGATGACCCGCCTGGGAGCCCCGGTGAGGCGGATGTCCGCCACCCCCGGCACCAGCTGGAGCCTGGGCTTCAGGGTGCGCTCGGCGTAGCGGAGGACCCGGGAGAGGTCCTCCCCGGGGGCCTCGAGGGCAACGTAGAGGATGGGGCTTGCCGAGGGGTCAAACTTCTGCACCACCGGGGCCTGGGCGTCCTTGGGGAGGCTTCCCCGGGCGGCCGCCACCTTCTGGCTCACCTCCACCGCCGCCTGGTCCACGTTCACCCCCTGCCGGAACTGGAGGAAGACCAGGCTGAAGCCCTCGGTGGAGCTGGACCCAGGGTGTCCAGGCCGCTTAGGGTGGAGAGGGCGTCCTCCAGGGGCTTGGAGACCTGCTCCGCCACCTCCTCCGGGCCCGCCCCGGGGTAGCTGGTGGAGACCGCCACCACGGGCACGCTGAACCGGGGCAGAAGCTCCACCCCGAGCCCAAGGCCCAAAAGAAGCCCCACCAGCACCAGCCCCAGGAAGATGGCGGTGGCGAAGACGAAGCGCTCCACGAAAAAGGCCACCAGGGGGTTTTCCCTCACCGCACCACCTCCACCGGGTCCCCGTCCCTAAGCCCCTCGGGCAGGGGGTAGACCACGAGGGCCCCTGGGGGAAGACCTTCCACCGCCGCCTGGTCTCCCTCCTGGGCCAGGAGCCGCACCTCCTGCCGCCCGGGGCCCTCCCCC
>BBBL01000612.1 GCA_001311545.1 Thermus kawarayensis JCM 12314
TTTGCAACCAGGACCTTCTTGATTGGAAGGTTTTCGAGGAGGCCGGGGAGTCGCAATCCCCTTACGGGGCTAAGTGGTTTGCAACTCAATGCTGAGGGTGCGCTGGGTGCTGGTGGGGGACTGGTAGTCGCAATCCCCTTACGGGGCTAAGTGGTTTGCAACGAGTTTGGGCGGGCTTTCCGGGTTTTGACGGCTAATGAAGTCGCAATCCCCTTACGGGGCTAAGTGGTTTGCAACCTCAAAGTTGAGGCGTGGGTTCGTCTTAAGCAAGAGGAGGTTAGTCGCAATCCCCTTACGGGGCTAAGTGGTTTGCAACTTTATATCGCTGAGCGGGATGGCTATGGGCTGGTATCGTCGCAATCCCCTTACGGGGCTAAGTGGTTTGCAACTCTACCCCCTGAGAACTCCGTCCTGGACGGTGCCCTCAGAGGGGGGGTTTGTGAGAAAGATGAAGTCTGGAATATGCATGGGGCGAATAACGGAGGTTTTTGGGAGTTTCTGCCGTCCAGAACTTACAGCAAAAGGGGCGATGAGAAGGAGAAAACGCATACTGCCCATCCCCAAGGGAAGAACTGGCTTTCAAGGTCCCCACCTGGAGGCCCAGGTCAGGGGAAGTATAGCACACACAGCAACCTTGGAGCGGGTCAAAGTTTATAGGAAGAACGCCGTCCAGGAGATAGCTATGCTTTTCAAAGCTCAAGGAATGGCTTTTGCGCCGCAATTTTGCGCACAGGTATAGCGTGGCCTATCGCCAGAGGTAGAAGGGCGTGTACTCCCCCCTCCCCAGAAGGGCCG
>BBBL01000613.1 GCA_001311545.1 Thermus kawarayensis JCM 12314
GGCCGACCGGCTCCGCCTCGAGGCTCCTCCCCCGGGGACCCGGCTTTACCGGGACCGCTTTCCCATAGCCCTGGGGCCTGGGCGGAGGCCCAAGCAGGTGGGGGAGCTGGCCCTGGAGCTCCGAGGAGAGCCCTTGCCCGTGCGCTACCAGGGGGAGGTCCTCCTGGTGGAAGGGCGGGCCGTGGGCGTGGTGAGGGTCTAGGGGCATGTACGTGGTGATGGTCTACGACGTGGCGGTGGAGCGCGTGACCAAGGTGCTCCAGGTAGGGCGGCGTTACCTGACCTGGGTGCAGAACTCGGTCCTGGAGGGGGAGCTTTCTCCCTCCCAGCTTGCCCGCCTGAAGGCGGATTTGACCAAGGTGGTTGAGCTTCCGATGCGGTGCGGTTTTACGTCTTTCCCAGCAGGCAATCCCTGAGGATAGAGGTCCTAGGGACGTCCAAAAACGAACCCGGCCAGATTATTTGAACTGAGCACACTTTGACTCCAACCCCCAATCCCCCCCAAAACCCGGGGGGGTTGACGCAACACCCCCGACCCCTTATCCTGGGGTTCAGGTGGCCGGAGTTTCCCCGTTCGGCCGCAGGGGTTCTTGAAAACCGGGATTAAAGCTTCATGAGAGACGCGCGTGCTGTGGGGGATGTTAAGGGGTTTTGACCGTACCTATGAGGGTTTGAAACGCGGAGTGTTTGCTAGGAGCAAGCCGCAATGCCCGTTTTGACCGTACCTATGAGGGTTTGAAACACGGGGCCCGGCCCACCCCGTGCCCCGGACCCCGAGTTTTGACCGTACCT
>BBBL01000614.1 GCA_001311545.1 Thermus kawarayensis JCM 12314
CCCCCTTGCCGGCGAGGAGGACGGCCAAGGCCGTTCCCCAGGCCCCCGCGCCCAGCACCGCCACCTTCATAGGAGGAAGACCACCTCCCAGGCCTCGTACCAGGCAGCGAGGAGAAGGGCGTAAGCCCCCAGGTAGAAGGCGAGGAGAAGCCCCCGGAGACCCCTGCGGTACCCCTCCCCCCGGACCGTCTTGGCCAGGAGGACAAGCCCCCCAAAGGTCACCAGGATGTAGGCCTGAAGCTCCAGGAGCAGGGTGGGCAGGTGGGCCAAAAACACCTCCCCGAGGAGGGCCGGGGAAAGGGCGAAGCCGAAGACGAAGTAGCGCAGGGCGTTCAAGAGGAGGACCGGAAGCCCCAAGAGGAGGGCGGGGAAAAGGCCGGTGAGGAGGAGCCCCTGGGTGAAGTTCCAGTGGAAGATGACCCCGGCCAGGACCAAGACCCCCTTGCCCACCGCCCCTTCCAGGCCGATGGCCTCCAGGGCCCCCCCGAAAAGGGCCTGCAGGCCCGGGCGAGCTCGGGCATCCCGTAAGCAAGCCCCGCTCCCAGGGCGAAGAGGCCGTAAAGGAGCAGGTTGGTGAAGAGGTACAGCCTCAGGTGGCCCCTGAGGAGGGCCAAGGCCTCCAGCCCCCAGGCGCGAAAGGGGGAGGGCTGGAAGAGCATCAGGTCCAGAAGAAGGAGAGAAGGAGAAATCCCCACCCCGCCCCGGGCGCAAGGAGGTAGGGGGGCACCCCCAGGCCCTGGGGGCGGAAGTAGACCCGTTGCACCCTCTCCCCTTCCAGGACCACCACCA
>BBBL01000615.1 GCA_001311545.1 Thermus kawarayensis JCM 12314
GGTCCCTGAGGGCCTCCAGGGTCTCCTCCACGCGGGCCTTGAGCTCTTCCGTCTGGGTCAGGTTCTCCATGGCTTCCTCCTGGAAGGGGGGGCGGGTCCGCCCCGCCCCCCGCTGGGGCTACTTGACGCCGGGGCCGAGGCCCTTCACCTCGTCAGAGAGGGGGGACACCCGGCCGGGATCCTGGGGGCCGAGGGCCGAGGCGGGGGCGGCGAGGAGGAGAAGAGCGAGGAGAATAGCGGCGAAGGCGCGCATTAGAAGGGCACCTCCTCCTCGGCGGCGGGCTGGTCAGCCTCCCTATCCCGGAGGATGCGGGCGGCCTCGAGGCGGGCCTCCTCCAGGAAGGCGCCCACGGTCTCACCAAAGGCCAGCACGTCCGCGAAGGCGGTGGCCAGGGCGCGGGCCTCCTCCAGGGCCTCGAGGATGTCCCGGGCCAGGATGGTGGGGGCCACCCAGCTCGTGGCCTCCCCGGCGAGGGCCCAGCCGTAGAGCTCGGCGAGCTTCTCCCGGGCGCGGGCGATGGCCCACGCGGCCCTCCGGATGGCCTCCTCCCTGCTGAGAACCTGAACCTTTGCCTGCGTGCTAACCTGCTTCATGGTTCCCTCCTTTGGAACCCGGAGGCCTGGCTCTTGGCGGGGTCCCGGCCTCCGTTTCCGTCCTTATAATATGACACAAAAGCCACTTTGTCAAGCCCCTTGAGCTAAAAGAGGCTGGACTGAACCGGGTGCAGAACCACCCCGGAACCCCGGCCAGGGCGAGGGGGGCCCACCCCGGCCCCACGGGCCGGGG
>BBBL01000616.1 GCA_001311545.1 Thermus kawarayensis JCM 12314
CAAAAGCCCCCCCAGCACCAGGGCCACGAGCCAGGACCACGCCGTCTATGGCCCCCCCCTTGGCCTTCCCCAGGGCCTGGGCCATGGAAAGCCCGATGAAGAGGGTGGTGAGCCCCACCCCCTGCACCAGGATGCGGGCCATCCTCTCGGGAAGCCTGCCCCGCAGGAGGAGGCCGAGCCCCGTGCCCAGGGCCACGGTGGCGGCGTTCACCAGGTCCCCGAAAGCTTCTCCAGAAGGGTGAGCTCCATGGGGGGTATTCTAGCCCGGGATGGAGCTTCTTCTCACCCAAGACGGCACCCCCACCCTCTTCCACCCGGGGTATGGGGAGGCCTACCACCCGAGGCAGGGGGCCCTCCTCCAGGCGAGGCGGCTCTACCTGGAGAAGACCCTGACCCACCTGCACCCCGCCCCCAGGTCCTGGAGGTGGGCTTCGGGCTGGGGGTGAACTTCCGCGCCGCCTTGGAGAGCGCCCTGCAAAGGGGGGTGAGGCTTTGCTACCTAGCGGTGGAGAAGGAGCCCCTGCCCCCGGAAGCCTGATGGGGATCGTCCTTCCCCTTCCCCGGGCGGAGGCGGTCTTCGCCCAGCTCCTTAAGGTCTGGCCTACCCCCCGCTTCCTCGGGCCTTGGGGAGAGCTTCGGGTCCTTTTCGCCGACGTGCGGGAGGTGGCCCTGCCCTCCCGCTGGGCCACGGCGGTCTTCCTGGACCCCTTCAGCCCCCGGACCAACCCCGAGGCCTGGGAGGGCCTTGTCCTGAGGAAACTCCGCCTGGCCCTGAGGCCGGGGG
>BBBL01000617.1 GCA_001311545.1 Thermus kawarayensis JCM 12314
CCCCTGGGCCCGCAAGAGGTGGCGGAGCTTCAGGGGACCGTACTTGCGCCGGGCCGCCACGAAGGTCTCCGCAAAGGCCCGGTCGTCCAGGTAGCCCAAGGCCAGGAGGCGCTCCAGGGCCCGGGCCACCTCGGCCTCGGGAAAGCGGGCCAGGAGCTTCTCCCTAAGGCGGGCCTGACTCATGGCCCGCCGGGCGAGGAGGCGCAGGGCGTAGGCAAAGGCCTCGTCCATAGGTTTAGGGTACGCTATGGCCCATGCGGGTCTTCGCCATCGCCGACCCCCACCTCTCCCGCGTCCACCCCAAGCCCATGACCGTCTTCGGCCCTGGCTGGCAAGCCACCCCGAGGCCTTTTTCCGCGGCTGGCGGGAGGTGGTGGGGCCCTCGGACCTGGTGATCGTGGCCGGGGACATCTCCTGGGCCATGCGCCTCGCCGAGGCCATCCCCGACCTTCTGGACCTGGCGGCGCTCCCGGGGAAGAAGGTGCTCCTCAAGGGCAACCACGACTACTGGTGGCCCTCCATCTCCAGGCTCCGCGCCGTCCTTCCCCCGGTGATGTACGCCCTGCAAAACGATGCCCTGGTCCTGGACGGGGTGGCGGTGGCGGGCACCCGGGGCTGGCAGTATCCTCCCGAGACGCCCGAGGACGAAAGGGTCCTGGCCCGGGAGGTGGAAAGGCTCAAGCTTTCCCTGAGGGCCCTGGAGGGGAGGCCCTACCGCCACCTCCTGGTGGCCTTCCACTTCCCCCCCTTCGGCCCGGCGGGGAGGCCACCCCCTTGCTGGAGCTGG
>BBBL01000618.1 GCA_001311545.1 Thermus kawarayensis JCM 12314
CCCAAGACCCCGCCACCCTCCTCAAGACCCTCCTGGCCCTCACCGCCAGGAGCGTAACCCTGGCTTACCATCGCTTCGTGGGGCCCGTGGACCGGGTCCTCCTGGCAGGGGGTGGGGCCAGGAACCGGGTGCTGGTAGCCTTGCTGAAGGAGGCCCTGCCCCTGGAGGTCATGGAGAACCCCAAGGTGCGGGAGGCTTTGGCCTTCGCCCTCCTGGCCTACCTCTACGCCCAGGGGGAGGTGAACGTCCTGGGCCGGGCCACGGGCGGGAGGGACGTGCGCGCCGGGCAGAAGGTGGATCCATTCTAAAGGAGGCGAAGTGCTGGAGGGAAGGATCCTGACCGAAAAAGGCTTCGTAGGCGGAAGGGTGTTCTTCTCCGAGAGGATAGAAGCCCTGGAGGAGGCCAGGGTGGAAAGCCCCTACATCCTCCCGGGCTTCCTGGACCTTCACGTCCACGGGGGGTTAGGGGCGGACGCCATGGAGGGGAAGGAGGCCGTGCTCAGGATGGCCCGCTTCCACCTCCAGCACGGCACCACGGGCCTCCTCCCCACCACCGTCACCGCGCCCCGGAGGCCATAGAGAAGGCCCTCTCGGGCATCGCCGAGGCCATGGCGGAATGCGAGGCCCTCCTGGGCGCCCACCTGGAGGGCCCCTTCCTCAGCCCAAGGCGCCTGGGGGCCCAGCCTCCCTATCCCAGGCTCCCCGACCTCCCCCTTATGGCGGGTTGGCTCTCCCTGGCCCCCGTCCGGGTGGTGACCCTGGCCCCCGAGCTTCCGGGGGCCTTGG
>BBBL01000619.1 GCA_001311545.1 Thermus kawarayensis JCM 12314
AGAGGGCGCCCTCCACCTCCGCCAGGCGGGGGGGTGCCGAGCAGGCCGCCAGGACCAGAGCCGCTCCCACCAGGGCAGAGCGCATGGCAAGGATTATACCCGGGCGGAGAAGCCCACCCCGGGGCCCTAGCGACCGCTCCAGACCCTCTGGACCCAGGCCCGGAGCTGGCCCTCGGGAACCCTCGCCGTCCAGCCCCGCACCAGGTCCACGCTGAAGTCCACCCCGGTCCTGGGGGGCCGGACCAGGGTAGTTCCCCTGGGGGTCCACGTACACGCCCAGGTAGTCCCCGTCATCCACGTCCCCGTTCCCGTTCACGTCCTTCCAGGCGGCCACCAGGTAGGTGCCGGGGGAGAGGTCCCGGAGTGTAGGGGGCGCTCCGCCCGTCCCGGAGGATGCGGAGGTAGGTGCTCTTGGTCTCGTCCAGGTTGCCGTCCTCGTCTATGTAGAGCCCGAAGACGTAGGTGCCGGCGATGGTGGCGGGCGGGGGCGGAGGAGGGGGAGCGGCCACCACGCTCAGGCTAAGGCTGGCCTCCCGCGTGAGGCTTCCCGCCGCGCCCCGCACCGTGAGGGTGTAGGTGCCCGTGGCCGCACCCGAGGCCACGGTTAGGGTCAGGACGCTGCTCGCCGTGGCGGGGTTGGGCTGAAGCTCCCTGCGACGCCGGAAGGCGTCCCCAAAAGGGTGAGGCTCACGGGGCCGGAAAAGCCCTGGGAGGCCACCACGCCCACCTGCACCTGGCCTGTCTGGCCTGGGGCCAGGCTTAGGCTTGCGGGGGAAAGCTGGAGC
>BBBL01000620.1 GCA_001311545.1 Thermus kawarayensis JCM 12314
AAGAAGGTGAAAGTCCTCTGCGAAGGGGAAGACAAGGAGGGCCTGGACTCCCTGAAACTCACCCTTCCGCCTTCCCCGCTTGGGCATCCCTCTTCCTCCCGGAACGCGAGCCCCGCTTCCCGTAAATCCGTGCCGCAAAGCTGGAAACGATGGCCACCAGGTCCTCGGCCAGCTCCTCGTGCACTTCCTGACTCTCCTTCCCGTTTAGGACCACCAGCTCCACCCCGAAGGCTTCCAGGAAGCGCCGGATGTAGCCGAGGCCGAACCGCACCAGGCGGTCTTCGCCTGGGGAGTCTCCAGTCCGAGGGAGAGAAACCGCTCGATCTCCTCCCGGCGGTACCTTCTACGACCGCCGGGGGTGCGGACGGGGTGCAGAAGACCCTGCTTCTCCCACTTGTACAGGGTGTTGCGGTGCAGACCGTAACGCTCCTGGATCTGTTGTGCTGTAAGGAGAAGTGGGTCCATCTAAAAGGTAGTATAGCTTAGCGTTCGCTATTTTTCAACTGTTTGCGCCTCCTCTCCCCCGGGGTGCGGGAGGCCTACCGCCTGGCGGGGGTGGTGACCCTGGTGGACCCCCTGCACCTGCCCCACTACCTCGCCTTCCCCGAGGCCGAGGCCCAGGTGATCTACGCGGACCTCCTGCTCCTCACCAAGGCCGACCTCGCCCCGGAGGAGGAGGTGCGGGAGGCGGAGCGGACCCTCCGGCGCCTGAACCCCTTGGCCCCCCTCCACCGGAGCGTCCGGGGGGGAGGGGGTCGGGGCGGAAACGGTCCTCTTCCCC
>BBBL01000621.1 GCA_001311545.1 Thermus kawarayensis JCM 12314
CCGGGCCAGGTCAAAGACCGCCACCACGGGCCACTCCAGCCCCTTGGCAGCGTGCACCGTGAGGAGGCTTACCCCCTCCCCCCCCTCGGGGAGCTCGCTGGCCTCGGGGTCCTGGGCCCGGACCTTAGCCACTCCAGGAGGGCCTCGAGGTCGGGGAAGCGCTCCATGGCCGCCAGGAGGAGCAGGGCGTCCAGGTTGGCCCGGGCCTGGGGGAAAGCTCCTCAGGAAGCCCTCCTCCCGGGCCAGGGCCTTCAGGGCCTCCAGGGGCCTGGCCCCGGCCAGCCCCTTCAGCCAGGAAAGCCGCTCCCGCACGGCCTCGGGCAGGAGGGGAAGGGGGTCTTGCGCCCGCAGGGCCTCCTCCACCTGGCCAGGTCCAGCCCCACCCAGGGCCCCCGCAGAAAGGCCAGGAGGGAGAGGCGCTCCTCCGGACCCAAGGGCCCCTCCAGAAGGGCCAGGCGCAGGGCGTGGTAGAGGTCCCGCACCTCGGGGCGGTTGAAGAAGCTCCGTCCCCGCCTAAGCCGTAAGGCACCCCCGGGCGCGCAGGGCGGCCTCCAGGTGGGGGAGGCTGGTGCGGCTTCGCACCAAGACGGCCATCTGGGAAAAGGCGAAGCTCCTTCTCCAGGGCGAGAAGCGCTCCGCCAGAAGGGCGGCCTCCCGCCTGCGCTTCCCCTCCAAATCCCCCTCCCCCACCACCCAGTGGACCTCCACCCGCCCCTCCTCGAGGCGCTCGGGCGCCACCAGACCCGCTCCTCCTCGGGGAAGAGGGCCACGAAGCGG
>BBBL01000622.1 GCA_001311545.1 Thermus kawarayensis JCM 12314
GTTCGTCACCGCCCTCCCCATGCGGGCATCGCCGAGGCGGTGCGGGTGAAGGTCTACCAGGAGCGCCCCCTCTTCCTGGCCCCCCTGGAGGGGGCCATGAGCCCTTACCCCTTGGCCAGCCTCTACAGCCTGTACGACCCCGCCCGCAAGGGCAAGACCCCGGATTGGGAGGGCTTCTTCGCCGCCTGGAGGAAGGCCTTGGGGGAGGGGGAGACCCTCCTCGTCCTCCCCCGCACCACCTCGCCCAGGTTCCAGGGCCTCTTGAAGCGGGCCCAAGAGCGCTACCCCAATCTCCGGGTGGCCCGCTTTGAGGCCTGGGGCCTGGAGAACGTCTACCGGGGGGCGGAGCTCCTCTTCGGCCGGAGGGCCTGGCCCGTGTACGCTCCCGAGAAGGCGGAAACCGTGCTCCTTCTGGACGTGGACCTCCACGAGCACCCCGCGGGCTACGGGTGGTGGAGCGCCCTAAGCGGAAGGCGCCTTCCCCCCATGAACCGGATCTACGCTGTGGAAAGCGGGGCGGGGCTTCTTGGCGCCGTGGCCGACCACCGCCTGGCCTTGAAGCCCAGCGCCCTCGAGGCCTTCCTCCTGGACCTGGCCAAGCCCTGGGGGTCCTTTCCGGAAGCCCGGCCTCGGACTACGGGGGGTTCCTCCCCGCCCTGGTGGAGGACCTGGGGCGGGGGGGGCTCCTCCTCCCCGGGGTCCACCTCACCCCCGCCGCCCAGGCCCTGGCCATGGCCCTGAACGCCAGGCTCCGGGCCCCCGTGGCCTACGTGCC
>BBBL01000623.1 GCA_001311545.1 Thermus kawarayensis JCM 12314
GGCGGGGGTGGAGGTGGGCCCGCCCCTGCCAAGATGGGGCAGAAGGCCTCTCCTGCGGCGGAGGTGGCCCTGGAGGGGGTCTTCGTGCCCCAGGAGGCCTTGGTCGCCCGGGAAGGTTTCCTTTTGGCCATGCGGGTTTTCAACCGCTCCCGGCCCATGGTGGCCGCCTTGGCCGTGGGTCTCTTGCGAAGGGCCTTGGACGAGGCCTTGGCCTACGCCCAAGCCCGGGAGACCTTCGGCAGGCCCCTTTGGGCCCACCAGGGGGTGGGGTTCAAGCTGGCGGAGATGGCCATGGACCTGGAGGCAGCCCGGCTCCTGACGGAGAAGGCGGCCGGGACGGCGGAAAGGGGAGAGGAGAACGCCCTGGAGGCGGCCATGGCCAAGGCCTTCGCCGCGGACGCTGCGTGCGGGGAGTCTCGGAGGCCCTCCAGGTCTTCGGGGGCAACGGCTACTCCGAGGAGTACCCCATGGCCAAGCTCTACCGGGACGCCAAGGTCCTGCAGATCTACGAGGGGACTTCGGAGATCCAGCGGGTCATTGTACTGCGGGAGCTGGTGAGGAGGGGAAGATGGGAGAACCGGTGATCCTCGAGGCGGTGCGCACGCCCATCGGCAAGAGGAACGGGGCCCTCAGGCCCATAGGCCCGACGCCTCTACGCCAAGGTTTTGGACGCCCTCCTGCCCGCGCGGGCATAGACCCCGGCCTTATCGGGGACGTGGTCACGGGGTGCGTGACCCAGGTGGGGGAGCAGGGGGCCAACGTGGGGCGGCTTGC
>BBBL01000624.1 GCA_001311545.1 Thermus kawarayensis JCM 12314
GGAGGGGGCCGAGGTGGGGCTTGAAGGGGCCCACCCGGAAGACCGAGGGCCTGGAGAGGAAGCGGCCCATGGCCTCGAGGGTGGGCTCCTTGGGGAGAAGCCTCTCCAGGGGAAGGGCGCGGAGGCAGGCGAGGTCCTTGGGGTCGCACCCCCTTTCCCTGGCCCAGGCCTCGCCGAAGGCGAAGTCCTCCTGAAGGGGCCTCGCATACCCGCACCCCCCCGACTGGAGGATGGCCTTGTGGAAGAGGCCCTTGGCCTCGGGGGTGGCGAGGAGGGCGCAGACCATCATCCCCCGGCGGATTCCCCGAAGAGGGTGACGTTTTCCGGGTTTCCCCCGAGGTAGCGGATGTACCTCTGCACGAAGCGGAGGGCTTCCAGAACGTCCAAGAGCCCGTAGTTCCCCACCGCCCTAAGGTCTTCCCCCGCCAGCGGGGAGGGTGAGGAAGCCCAAGGGCCCCAGGCGGTAGTTGGGGGCCACCACCACGACCCCTTCCTCCGCCAGCCGGTGGCCCCGGTAGATGGGCTCCGCGGCGGCTCCCGAGGTGAAGCCCCCGCCGTGGAGGTAGACCATCACCGGGAAGCCCCCTGGGGGCGGCACCTGGTGGGGAGGTAGACGTTCAGGACCAGGCAGTCCTCCCTCTGGGGCGGGATGGGGCTCCCGAGCCGGGCGGTGAGCCCCGGGCCTTGGGGGCAGGCCACCCTTTCCCTCCCCACGCCCTCGGGCCAGGCCCTTACGGGCCTCGGGGCCTGAAAGCGCCCGGCCTCGGCGTAGGGAAG
>BBBL01000625.1 GCA_001311545.1 Thermus kawarayensis JCM 12314
CGGCCCCCACCTTGGAGTGCTCCTTGGCCAAGAGGGCGAAGTCCTCCCCCGCCTTCAGCCTGGCCAGAAGCCCTTCCGCCAGCTTCTTGTCGTCCACCACGATCTGCCGGGCCCGGACTCGAGGCTCGGTCTTGTAATTCTCCCGGTGGACCTCAAAGTAAAAGCGCACCTCCTCCGGGGTGGGCTTGGCGGCGGAGCGAATCTGCTCCAGGCGCTTCTGGATCTGGAGCTGGGCCTTGATCTCCTGGCGGAGCTCCGCATCGGTGTAGCCCACCTGGTTGAGGAACTGCTCGTAGGCCTTCTTTTCCTTCAGGCCGTACTGCTCGCGGATGCGGTCCACCTCCCTGCGCACCTCGGCGCTCCCCACCCGGATGCGGGCGGCGTCCTGCCTCAGGGCCTCGGTGAGGATCACCTGTTCCAGGAAGTGGGTGTCCACCAGGGTCTTGAGAAGCCCCTGGGGGTTGGCGGCGTAAAGGGGGTCATTGCCCTGGAGCCTGAGGAGGTCCAGCTCGTAGACCGCCTTGCCGTTCACCCAAAGGACGGGCTTACCCCGGGTCCCCTGCCCCGCCTTGGGGGTGAAGAGGAGGATGGCCCCCACGGCGAAGGCCAGGGCCAGCAAGCCGAAAAGGATGGTGACGAGCCTCTTGTTGATGCCAAACACTTGACCGCCTCCTTCTTCCCGTGCTATAGTACTCCCGCTTGAGTGCGCCCGTAGCTCAGCTGGACAGAGCGTCGGCCTCCGGAGCCGAAGGTCAGAGGTTCGAGT
>BBBL01000626.1 GCA_001311545.1 Thermus kawarayensis JCM 12314
GCACCTCGTAAGCGAGCCCCTCGGGACGGAGGACCGAGAAGGGAGAGGAGGAGCCCCACCCCCTCCCTTCCCCTGACGGCGAGGGGAAGGGGGGCGAGGGCGGCGGTCTCCAGGGGTGCGGGGTCCAGAAGCCCCTCCGGCCTCACCCGGAAGCCCACCACCTTCCCCTCGAGGCGGAGGACCTCCCCCCAGGGGAAGGCCTCGGCCTCCGCCCCCTCGAGGGGAGCGAGGGCCACCAGGAGCCCCTCCCCTTCCCGCCTGAAGGCCGTGGAGGGGAAGAAGCGCTTGGCCAGACCCAGGCCGAGCTCCCGTTTGGCCTCGGCGTAGAGGGCGAGGAAGGCGGTGGCCGTTTCCTCGGGGTCGGCCGAGTCCAGGGGCTCGGGCCAGAAGGCCTCGGCGTAGAGCCCCCGCTGGAAGGCCTGGCGGGAGGAGAGGCCCGGGAGGGCCACGAGGGCGAGAGAAGCGTCCCCTCCCCTCTCCCGGAAGTAGACCCTCCGCCCCTCGGGGTCATCGGCCTCCACCTGGAAGGGGGCGGCGAGGGTGAGGATCTCCACCTTCCGGAAGCCCGCCCCCTCCAAGCGCTCCACGAGGTGGTCGTAGCGCCTCCTCAGGAGCTTCCCGAGCTTTTCCGTCCCACTCCACCTGTGGAGGACGGGGAAGCCCCTGGCAGGACCACCACCTCTTCCCTGGGCAGGACGAGGGTGGCGGGGCCCTCCACGAGGAGGTGCGCCTCGCCCCCCTCCACCCTCCGCACCCGCCCCA
>BBBL01000627.1 GCA_001311545.1 Thermus kawarayensis JCM 12314
CGCCTCCACCCTCCTCCTC
This sequence comes from Thermus kawarayensis JCM 12314, assembly GCA_001311545.1. Next base: position 20 of record BBBL01000627.1, read on the forward strand.
CCCGCCCCGCAAGGCCCCGAGGCTCTCCCTGCCCGAAGGCCCCCCGCCCCGGGCCGAGGTCTTTGACCTCTCTCTCCTCCAGGTCCCCGAGGCGCTGGAGGAAGCCCCCTTGGAGGGCCTCCTCTACACCGCTTTTGACCTGGAGACCACGGGGCTGGACCCGGCCAAAGACGCCATCCTCGCCCTCGGGGGGGTGCACGTCCTGGGGACCAGGGTCCTCCGCCACGAGGTGTACGAGGCCCTGGTGGACCCGGGCCGCCCCATCCCCAAGGCCTCCCAGGAGGTCCACGGCCTCACCTGGGAGATGCTCCGGGGAAAGCCCCGGCTGGAGGAGGTGCTGCCCGCCTTCCAGGCCTTCATAGAGGACACCGTCCTCCTCGCCCACAACGGGGCCTTTGACGTGGCCTTCCTCAAGCGGGCGGGGATAGACCACCCTCCCCTGGTGGATACCCTCCTCCTCGCCCACCTCCTCTTCCCCGACCTCGAGGACCACCGCCTGGAAACCCTGGCGGAGCGCTTCGGGGTGCCCGTCTTGGGAAGGCACACCGCCCTGGGGGACGCCCTCATGACCGCCGAGGTCTTCGTCCGGATGGTCCCCCTCCTAAAGGAGAGGGGGCTCCGCACCCTGGGGGCGGTGCTCCGCGCCTGCGGGAGGCTCCCTTTGGCCAGGCTCAGGTACTGAGGCGGGCCAGGGCCCTCCGGCCGATGTCCCGCCGGTACACCGCCCCGGGAAAGCCCACCCGGGG
>BBBL01000628.1 GCA_001311545.1 Thermus kawarayensis JCM 12314
GGACCTCCTCGGCGTCCGTGACCGGGGCCAGGCCCTCCAGGGGGTCTTGGCCCCTCAGGGCCTCTAGGAGGGCCTTCTCGTCGGGGTAGCCCAGGGCGAGCCGCGCGGCGAAGCGGTCCCGTTGGGCCACGGGGAGGGGAAAGGTGCCCTCCTCCTCCACGGGGTTTTGCGTGGCCAGGACGAAGAAGGGCTCGGGGAGGGGATGGGTCTTCCCCTCCAGGGTCACCTGTCCCTCCCCCATGGCCTCCAAAAGGGCCGACTGGGTGCGGGGGGTGGCCCGGTTCAGCTCGTCCACCAGGAGGACCTGGGCGAAAATGGGCCCCCGCTCCCAGACCAGGCTCCCCTCCCGGTAGAGGTAGACCCCGGTGAGGTCCTGGGGGAGGAGGTCCGGGGTCATCTGGATCCGGCCGAAGGAGAGGCCCAGGACCGGGCCAGGGCCTTGGCGAAGGTGGTCTTCCCCGTGCCCGGCACGTCCTCCAGGAGGAGGTGCCCCCCGGAGAGGAGGGCGGCGAGGGCGAGCCTTAAGGTCTCCTCCCGGAGGAGGACCCGGCCCCTTAGGGTGCTTTGGACCCTTTCGTAGAGCATAGCTCCAGGATACGCAGGGCGAGGGCCTCCGCCTCCTCCGCTTCCTCCCTCTCGGCCCTCCCCCCGTAGCGCACGGGAGGTAGAGGGCGGTGAGGCGGGCCAGGGGGGGATGGGCCTCGGGGAAGGCCGCCCCCACCCGCTTCCCGTACTCCACGGGGCCTTCGGCAAGGCGCCTAGG
>BBBL01000629.1 GCA_001311545.1 Thermus kawarayensis JCM 12314
CTTCCGGGGCCGGGTCGGGGTAGCCGCCACCCCGAAGGCCCACTCCCCATCCACCCAGGCCTCGTAGGTGGCGGCGCTACCCGCCCAGGGGACCTCCGCCCGCAAGGCGAGGGTCTTCCGGGCCACCTCCACCCGGGCCGTGGCCCCCGGGGTCAGCTCCACCTCCCCCTGGTAGCCCTGGACCTCCACCCCCTGCCACTCCACCCGCACCTCCAGGGGGAGCTTCCCGGAAAGCCCCGTGAAGCGGAAGGTGTAGTCCCCGCACCGGGTAGCGCTCTGGCCTCCCACCTTCACCGTGGCGCACGCCCCCTCCTTCACCCCCGCCACCTCGAGGCGGGCCGGGCCCTGGAACTCCTGCTGGAGCTCGGAGCAGGAGGAGAGGAGAAAGGCGAGGGCCAGGAAAGCGCTAGAAGCGAACCTCATAGCTCAACCGCACGCCCCCGTAGAAGCCCGTGGCCGTGGTGAAGCGGAAGCGGTCCACGTGGGAGGCCACGCCCTTCCCGAGAAGTCCCTCCCGGTACCCCGCCTGGAGGCTCACCCGGAAGGTGGAAGGGGGAAGCCCACCTCCCCCTCCACCAAAAGGCCCCGGTCCCGCCCGATGTCCTCCTGGGGCACGGCGTAGGCCAGGCGCACCTGCCCGGAGAAACCCTCCCCGGGGTAGGTCAGGGTGGCGAAGAGGGCGGAGAAGGGGGTGTCCCCGCCCCCCAGGCCAAAGTAGCGCCCGTAGCCCAGGGTCAGGTCCACGGGGCCCAGGCGGGCACC
>BBBL01000630.1 GCA_001311545.1 Thermus kawarayensis JCM 12314
CGGCCAGGGTGGCCACGGCGAAGCGCCCCACGCCCCTGGCCTCCAGGAAGCGGGCGAGGGGCAAGGCCCCGTGCCCGTAGGCGTCGGCCTTAAGGACGGGGATGACCTCCCCACGGGCCTTTTCCGCAAGGAGGAGGTGGTTCCACCATAGGGCGCCGAGGTCCACCTCTATCCAGGCCCGGGCTTCCATCAGTCCTCCAAAAGCCCCACGAAGCGGTGGGGGTCGGGGTCCAGCCGGAACTTGCGCCGGTCCAGACGGGAAAGGAGGGCCTCCAGGCGCTCGCTGCTCCCCTTGAGGAGGAGGTGGTAGAGGTAAAACCCCTTCACCCGGGGGACCGGGGCGGGGGCGGGCCCCAAGACCTCCCCTTCCCGGGCCACGCCCTCCAGGGCCGCCCTTAGGGCGAAGGCGGCCTCCAGAGCCTTCTCCTCTTGCCGGTGGCGCACCTCCAGCTTCACCATCCGCACCTTGGGAGGATAGTCTAAGGCCTCCCGCAGGGCCTTTTCCACCCAGGGGAAGGCCTCCACGCTCCCCTCCAGGAGGCCCTGGTGGGCGGGGTGGTCGGGGGTGTAGGTCTGGAGGGCAAGGAGGGGGCGCCTTCCCGGCCTCAGCTCCGCGAGGGCCCAGAGGAGCCGGTGGTACCGCTCCGCCGCCCGGAAATCGCTCTCGTAAAGAAAGCCGTCGGCGTAGGGCAGGAGGACCAGGGCCAGCTCCGGTAGGGTGGGCCCCCGGAGGAGGGCCGTGGTCCCACCACACCGGCTC
>BBBL01000631.1 GCA_001311545.1 Thermus kawarayensis JCM 12314
CGGCGAGCCTCCGTCCGGGCTGGGGTGGAGGTGGGCCTCCTGGAGGGCCTGGCCCTGGCCTGGGGGGCGGTGATGCCCGACCTGGACACCACCACCTCGGGCCCCGGGAAGTTCGTCCGCCCCCTCTCCTCCTTCCTGGAGCGGCGCTTTGGCCACCGCACCCTCACCCACTCCCTCCCCTTCCTCCTCGCCCTCGCCCTCCTCTTCCTTCCCCTCCGCCAGGCGGCCCCGGGGGCCTACTGGGCCTTCCTCTCCGGCTACCTCTCCCACCTCCTCCTGGACACCCTCAACGTGAACGGGGTGCCCCTCCTCTGGCCCTGGCGGGTGCAGTTCTTCTTCTTCCCCTCCCGGGAGTGCGGATCCGCTACGCCTCCCCCCAGGAGGCCACCCTGGCCCTCTTCCTCGCCCTTTTCGCCTTCGCCCTCTGGCCCCTCTCGGGCCAGGGCTTCGCCTCCGCCTTCCGCCACCTGGTGGGGACCCCGGAGGTGGCCGTGCTGGACTACCTGGACTGGCGGGACCGCTGGGAGGTGTGGGCCGAGGTGAGGGGCTTCAACCGCGAGACCCAGGAGCCCGTGGAGGGGCGCTTTCTGGTGGTGGAGGCCCTGGGGCGGGAGGGGGTCCTGGTGGAGGACGAGCTGGGCCGCACCCTGGCGGTGAGCCGGGACGGGCAGGTGGTGGCCTACCGGGTGCGCATGCACCGGGGGAGGCCCCAGGTCCTCAAGGAGTGGCGCCTGGACCTCTCGGGGAG
>BBBL01000632.1 GCA_001311545.1 Thermus kawarayensis JCM 12314
CGGGTCTACGGGGTGGAGGGGGAGCGGGTGGCGGAGAGGACCACCTGGCGGGCTCCTCTTCGGGGAGGGGGTAGGGCTCCCCTGGGGGAAGGAGGCCCTGGGGGGGTTTTTCCTCCTCAAAGGCCACCTCGAGGCCCTCTTCGCCCGGTTGGGCTTGGCCCTTAGGGTGGAGGCCCACCTACCCCTTCCTCCACCCGGGGGTCTCGGGGAGGGTGCGGGTGGAAGGGGAGGAACAGGGCTTCCTAGGGGAGCTCCACCCGGAGATCGCCCGCGCCTGGAGCTTCCCCGGGTGTGGCTCTTTGAGCTCCGCCTGCCCCTGCCAAAGGCCCCCTTCCGCTTCCAAGACCCCTCCCGCTATCCCCCCGCCTTCCGCGACCTGGCGGTGGTGGTCCCCGAGACCACCCCCTACGGGGAGGTGGAAAGAATCCTCCGGGAGGCCGCAGGCCCCCACCTGGAAAGCCTGGAGCTCTTTGACCTCTACCAGGGCCCCCCCCTCAAGGCGGGGGAGAAGAGCCTCGCCTTCCACCTCCGCTTCCGCCACCCCGGGCGCACCCTCCAGGAGGCCGAGGTGGAGGGGATCCTGGCCCGGATCGTGGCCGCCTTGAGGGCCCGGGGCTTCGGGCTTAGGGAGTAGACTCTAGCATGCTCACCTGGGTGGACCTCCTGGCCCTCTGGAGCCTGGCCCTGGGGGCGGCCTTGGGCTACCGGGCCGGGCTTCCCTTGGCCTTCGCCGGGCTCGGGGGGG
>BBBL01000633.1 GCA_001311545.1 Thermus kawarayensis JCM 12314
CGGCCCCGAACCAGAGGGAAGCCCCCTCCCCCACCTCCACATCCCCCACCACGAAGGCCCCCGGGGCGATGAAGGCCGTGGGGTGCACCCTGGGGGCCTTCTCCTCAAAACGGTAGACGCTCAAGGGCCACCTCCAAAAGCCCCAGGTCCTCGGGAAAGGCCAGGAGGGCCCGGGCCTCCTCGGGGGAAAACCACCCGGCCCCGGTCATCCCCTTTTCCCAGCGGGGCTCCCCTTGCCCGCGCATGAGGAACCAGTGCACCTCCCGCTCCACCCCCTTGGGGTTCACGTAGCGGGTGGGGTAGAGGGGAAGGAGGACCTCCGGCCTAATCCCCGTCTCCTCGTAGACCTCGCGCACCGCCGCCTCCAAAAGGCCCTCCCCCTCCTCGAGGTGGCCTTTGGGGAAGACCCAGAAGCCCATGCGGTCCCGGAGGAGGAGGACCTCCCGCCTCTCGTTGAAGACCACACCCCCTGCTCCTAGCTCCATCCGAACCTCTCCTTGAGGTAGGCGAGGGTGGCCTCGTCCACCTCCGGCCCCCCCTGGTAGCGTTCCTCCAGGTTCTCCATGCCGATAAGGGCCAAAAAGGCCCGCTCCGTCTCGGGGCCGAAGACCCCATCCACCCCGGTGGCCGCCACCAGGCCGAACTGCCGCTTTTCCAGGTGGGGATCGGTGCGGCGGAAGGCTCCAGGACCCCCTGAGGGCTCGCCCCCGCCTCGAGGAGGGCCAGGCCCTGGGGCCCGAAGCGGGG
>BBBL01000634.1 GCA_001311545.1 Thermus kawarayensis JCM 12314
CCCCGCTTTCCCGGCCCCCCCTCCATTGAGGACCCCGAGCTCAGGAAGCAAAACCCCAACTACCCCTACTTCCCCACCCGGGCCGTCCTGGAGCTCCTCGCCCTCATACGGAAGACCCCGGAGGCCCTCCCCCGGGTGAAGGCCCGGGCGCTGGTGGTGGAGGCGGGAAAGGACCGGGTGGTGAAGGGGGTGCGCCGCTACTACGAGCTTTTGGGAAGCCCCAGGAAGGACTACCTGGTCTTTCCCCATAGCGGCCACGACCTCCTCCTGGACCGGGACCGGGAGGAGGTGGCCCGGGCGGTCCGGGACTGGCTAGTTGCAAGTAGTAATCACTTACAATAAAATGAAGGCCATGGACGCTTTGCCCATCTCCCCCTCAAGCGTCTTCCTCTACGCCCTCCTCACCGCCATCGCCACGGGCCTCGGGGCCCTCCCTTTCCTCTTCACCCAGAACATCCTGAGCCGGCACCTGGGCCTGGCCAACGCCGCCGCCGCCGGCTCATGCTGGCTGCCAGCTTTGGCCTTATCTACGAAGGGGTCCAGTACAGCCTGGGCCGCACCCTCCTGGGGGTCCTCCTGGGGCTTTTCTTCATCCAGCTCTCCCACCGCTACCTCCAGGGCCGGGAGGTGAGCTTCGGCGCCCTGAACGGCCTGGACGCCCGTAAGGCTCTCATGATCGTGGGCATCATGACCCTGCATTCCTTCGCCGAGGGGGTGGGGGTGGGGTGGCC
>BBBL01000635.1 GCA_001311545.1 Thermus kawarayensis JCM 12314
TCGCCCCGTACTCCTGGAGGATGCGGGCCGCCGTGCCCCCCTCGCGCATCAGGCCCAGGAGGAGGTGCTCTGGGCCGATCATGGAGTGGCCTAAACGGCTCCCCTCCTCCCTTGCGTAGTGGAAAACCAGCCTGGCGCGATCGTCGTACCTGTTCATGCTCCCCTCTACCTCACATTCTAGCCTAACCCCCCTTCCCTTGGGGGTTTGCGCCCAGGCTCACCTTGGCCCCATCCGGTAAGATGCCCTCTAACCGGGGGCTTTGGCCCCCCTTTTGAGGAGGAAGAATGCCGGCGAGCACCCTCGAGGAACTGGTGGCGCTTTGCAAGCGGCGTGGGTTTATCTTCCAGGGCTCGGAGATCTACGGGGGCCTGCAGGGCACCTACGATTACGGGCCCTTGGGGGTGGAGCTCAAGAACAATCTGAAGCAGGCCTGGTGGCGCAGGAACGTCTACGAGCGGGACGATGTGGAGGGGCTGGACGCAGCATCCTCACCCACCGCCTGGTCCTCCACTACTCGGGGCACGAGGCCACCTTCGCCGACCCATGGTGGACAACCGCCTCACCAAGAAGCGCTACCGCCTGGACCACCTCCTGAAGGACCAGCCCGAGGAGGTTCTGGGGAGGCTGTACCGGGCCATGGAGGTGGAAGGGGGCCTTCACGCCCTGGTCCAGGCCATGATGGGGGCCCCGGAAAGGGCGGGTGGGGCCATGACCGCCGCCGGGG
>BBBL01000636.1 GCA_001311545.1 Thermus kawarayensis JCM 12314
CCCCAAGGGTGGGGCCCAGGACCCCCTGGTCCCCCGCTTCCCCCGGGGGCGAGGAGGGGGGGCGGAGCGGTTGGAGTAGGGGGCGAGCCTCCCGTCAGGCCCCACCGCCCCCACGGTGAGGACCCCCCGGCAGTTCCCGGGGAAGTAGTCCCTATAGTCCCCCCCGTGGTTCCCCGCCGCCGCCACCACCAGGACGCCCCGGGCCCTCACCTCGTCCAGGGCCTCCTGCAGGGCGGGGGAGCAGGGGCCTTCCCCACTCAGGGAGAGGTTCACCACCGTGGGCCGGGTGGGGGTTTGGGGGAAGCCCCGGCACGGGATCCGCCGCCACCGGAGGGCGAGGAGGAGGTCGCTCTCCCGCCCCGTGCCCTCGGGGGTGAGGAGGCGGATGGGGAGGAGCCTGGCCTGGGAGGCCCCCGCCATCCCCACCCCGTTCCAGGCCGCCGCCAGGACCCCGGAGACGTGGCTCCCGTGGAAGGTCTGGAGGGGGCTCACCACGGGCTCCGTGGGGTCGGTGTCCCCGTCCAGAAGGTCCAGCCCCGGAAGGAGGACGCCCTGGAGGTCGGGGTGCTCCAGGACCCCGGTGTCCGCCACCGCCACCACCACCTCCCTTCCTGCGGCCTCCCGCCAGGCCTCGGGAAAGCGGGCCAGGGGGAGGTTCCACTGCTCGGGGAAGAGGGGCTCGGCCTCGCCCCCTGGGCCCAGACGGGGCGG
>BBBL01000637.1 GCA_001311545.1 Thermus kawarayensis JCM 12314
CCTTGCCATGCGGTACTTGGGGGTGAACACCAGTTGCAAAGCTTGTTAGCCTCGTAGAGGATTGAAACACAAGCGACCCCACGGTTGAGTTTGCCCCACGCCCAGTTGCAAAGCTTGTTAGCCTCGTAGAGGATTGAAACATGGCAAGGCGGGCCGCCCTGCCTATGCCGTCCTTAGTTGCAAAGCTTGTTAGCCTCGTAGAGGATTGAAACCGGGACGCGGTCCTCCTGAAGCCCGGGAGGCTCACGGTTGCAAAGCTTGTTAGCCTCGTAGAGGATTGAAACCCACCACCGCCACGCCAGGGCGAAGACCTCCTGGGTGTTGCAAAGCTTGTTAGCCTCGTAGAGGATTGAAACAGGAGGGACCGCACCAAAAACCCCATCCCGGCCAGGGGTTGCAAAGCTTGTTAGCCTCGTAGAGGATTGAAACCAGGCGGTTTTGAGCGCCAGCGTAGCCCGAGAGGAGTTGCAAAGCTTGTTAGCCTCGTAGAGGATTGAAACCCAGCAGAGCCTGCCAGGGGATGGGCAGTATGCGTTTTCCTCTTCTCATCTCTCCTCTTGCTGTGAGTTCTGGACGGCAGAAACCCCGAAAAACCCCCGTTATTCGCCCCACGCATATTCCAGACTTCATCTTTCTCACAAACCTCCCCTCCCGGAACCCCGTCCAGGACGAAGTTCTCAATGGGGTAGAGTTGCAAACCACTTAGCCCGTAAGGGGATT
>BBBL01000638.1 GCA_001311545.1 Thermus kawarayensis JCM 12314
CGCCCGGTAAGCGGCCTCCGCCTCCTGCAAGCGGCCCAGAGTCAAAAGGGCGTGCCCCCGGCGGCCTCCGCCAGGCTCACGCCAAAGGGGCTACCCAGGACCTCGGCCTCAAAGCGTCCCCTTTCCGCCCAGCGCAAGCCCTCCTCGGCGTCCCCGGCCACGCACTCCAGGAGGGCCCGGAGGAGGCTCCCTTCCCGGTGGTTCTGCGGAGGACGGTGGAGGCGGGATCCTTCACCCCCTGGAGGAAGGCTAAGGCCTCCCCGGGCCTTCCCTGGCGTAAGAGAACCCGGGGGCCCGCTAGGCCCAGGGCCCTGGCCTCCTGGAACCGGCCCTCGTTGAGGAGGTTCTCCGCAAGAAGGGGCTCGGCCTCCCGGGGAAAGCGCCGCAGGGCCTCCTCCAAATAGGGTCTGGCCCGGGCCGGTTCCACCGTGTCCAGGAAAAGCCGCACCAGACCCAGGTAGGCCCGGCCCTCCCCGGCCTCCAGGGCCTTGTGGTAGGCGGCCTCGGCCTCCTGGTATCTCCCGGCTTGGCGCAGGGCCTCGGCCTCCAGGAGAAGGAGCCCCCTCCTCCCCTGCCGCACGCCCGAGGGAAGGTGGGCGATGAGGCGCAACACGGTGTAGGTGAGGCCCCGTTCCAGCCAGGCCTGCCCCTCCCTCAGGAGGAGGTCGGCGGCGTGGCCGAAGCGGCCCGCCTCCAGCAGAAACTCCGCCGCCCG
>BBBL01000639.1 GCA_001311545.1 Thermus kawarayensis JCM 12314
CTCCTCCACCCTGGCCCGGGTGAGGGGGTCCGGGGAGGAGGAGGAGGCGGTCCAGGAGGCTTTCCGCATCCCGCATGGCCCCGTCCGCCAGGCGGGCCACCAGGAGGAGGGCCTCCTCCTCGGCGCTTCGGCCAAGGTCTTCCAGGATGCGCCTAAGCTTCCCCGCGATCTCCTCCTCCGTGAGGCGGCGGAAGCGGTAGTGCTGGGTGCGGGAGAGGATGGTGGGGGGCATCCTCTCGGGCTCGGTGGTGGCGAAGACGAAGAGGACGTGGGGCGGGGGTTCCTCCAGGGTCTTGAGGAGGGCGTTAAAGGCGCTCTTGGAGAGCATGTGGGCCTCGTCCAGGATGAAGACCTTCCTGGGGGCGGAAAGGGGGGCGAGGAGGATCCTCTCCCTCAGCTCCCGCACGTCCTCCACCGAGTTGTTGCTGGCGGCGTCTATCTCCACCACGTCGGGGTGGGTGCCCCGCTGCACCGCCTGGCAGTGGGCGCAGGCCCCGCAAGGGCGTTCCTCGGCCTCGCACCCCACCGCCATGGCCAGAAGCCGCGCCGTGGTGGTCTTGCCCACCCCCCTCGGCCCGGAGAAGAGGTAGGCGTGGGCCAGCCTCCCCTCCCGGATGGCCCTAAGGAGGGGCTCCTTCACGTGCTCCTGGCCCACCACCTCCTGGAAGGTGAGGGGGCGGACCCGGCGGTACAGGGCGCTCACAAGGCTAGTATA
>BBBL01000640.1 GCA_001311545.1 Thermus kawarayensis JCM 12314
CTTCGCCCTGAAGGGGGCGGGGCTTGAGGTCTGGGTCTGGAACCGCACCCCGGAAAGGGCCCTGGCCCTGGCGCGGGAGTTGGGCCTGGAGGCGGTTCCTTGGAGCGGGCAAGGGCGGCCAGACTCCTGGTGAACGCCACCCGGGTGGGCCTCGAGGACACTATGGCCACCCCCCTCCCCGCGGAGCTCTTTCCCGAGGAGGGGGCGGCGGTGGACCTGGTCTACCGCCCCCTGTGGACCCGGTTCCTGCGGGAGGCCAAGGAGAAGGGCCTTAGGGTCCAGACCGGGCTTCCCATGCTGGCCTGGCAGGGGGCTTTGGCCTTCCGCATCTGGACGGGCCTTCTCCCGGACCCTCTGGGCATGGAGCGGGCGGCCCTCAGGGCCTTGGGCGGGTAAGGCTCCCCAGGGCCAAGGCGTTGGAGGTAGCGTGCGCCTCACCCTGACCGCTTTCCTGGTCCACGAGGAGACGGTCCAGAAAAGCCGCTTTATCGCCAAGGTGGCCCCCGTGGCCTCGGAGGAGGAGGCCCTGGCCTTCCTGGAGGCCCACCGGGAGCCCGAGGCCACCCACAACTGCTACGCTTACAAGATCGGCCCTCTCTACCGCTTTTCGGACGATGGGGAGCTTCGGGCACCGCGGGAAGGCCCATCCTGCACGCCATAGAGGCCCAGGGTCTGGACCGGGTGGCGGTGCTGGTGGCGCGCTACTTCGGCGGG
>BBBL01000641.1 GCA_001311545.1 Thermus kawarayensis JCM 12314
CCACGGTCTCGGCCTCCAGGGTCCCCCGGGGGGTGTGGAGGCGGAAGCGACCCCCCGAAGGCTCCAGCCCCAGGACCGGGGTGGCCAGGAGGACCCTTTCCCCAAGGGCCTCGGCCATCCTCTGGGTGAGGCTTCCCAGGCCCTCCGGGAAGGAGAAGAAGAGGCTTCCTCCCTCCCGGCTCCCCCGCCCCTTGCGGGCCTTAAGGGCCCCGAGGAGGAGGCTCCGGTGCTTCCTCTCCAGCTCCAGAAGCTGCGGGAAGGCCGCCTTTAGGGAAAGCTCGTCGGGCTCCCCCGTAGATCCCCCCGGCCAGGGGGGCCACCAGGGCCGGTAGGCCTCCGGGCCTAGGCGCCTCTCCACGAACTCCCTCAGGGCCTCGTCCTCCTTGGCCCCCCGGGGGAGGAGGAGGTCCAGGAGGGCGCGGAGCTTCCCCGGGAAGGAGAGGAGGGGGGTCTTGGCCAGGGCGCCGAGGTCTCCCGGAACCACCTGGAAAAGCTCCTCGGGCAGGGGGTGGGCTTTCCCCTTGCGCAGGATGAGGCGGAGGGCTTTTGCGGAAGGGTGCCTATGGGCTCGAGGCCGAAGGCCTGGCCGAGGTCCAGCACCTCCTTCTTGTAGCGCACGCTGGCGTCGGGGCCGCCTTCCACCAGGAGGCCCCCCTGCCTCAGGGTGCGCACCTTGCCCCCCAGGCGGGGCGGCCTCCAGGAGGAGGAAGTCCG
>BBBL01000642.1 GCA_001311545.1 Thermus kawarayensis JCM 12314
ACCTGGCCGCCTTCCGCAAGGCTAAGGGAGAACGCAACAAGACGGACGGCCACGACGCCCTCCTCCTCGCCCGCTACGCCCAGGTCTACCACGCCGAGCTCCGGGCCTACACCCTCCCCCCAGAAGCCCTCCGGGAGCTCAGGCCCTGGTGGGCTACCGGGAGGACTTAGCCGGGCGGGAGCGGGCCATCCTGAACCAGATGGAGGCGGTGGAGTGGGCGGGGAGTGAGGGGGTCCTCGCCCTCCTCCAGAGGGAGCTGGCCTGCGTGAGGGGGCTCCTTGGGAGGTGGAGGCCAGGGTCCAGGCCCTCCTGGCCACCCTCCCTGAGGCGGAGGTGCTGATGGGCCTGCCCGGGGTGGGCCCCAGGTGGCGGCGGCGGTGCTGGCCCTCCTGCCCCCGGAGCTCTGGGGCCGGGCGAAGGCGGCGGCCTCCTACGCGGGGCTCATTCCCGAGCGGGAGGAGTCGGGGAAGAGCGTGGAGAGGAGCCGGCTCTCCAGGAAAGGGCCTCCTCTCTTGCGGCGGAAGCTTTACATGGGGGCCCTGGTGGCGGTGCGGCACGACCCGGAGATGCGGGCCTTCTACCACCGCCTGCTCTCGCGGGGAAAGAGGAAGAAGCAGGCCTTGGTGGCTGTGGCCCACAAGCTCCTCAGGCGGATGATGGGGAGGCTCAGGGAGTACTACGCCGGTCGGTGGGCCCAGGGGGTGGCTTGACG
>BBBL01000643.1 GCA_001311545.1 Thermus kawarayensis JCM 12314
GCCCCAGGCCCCCCTGGGGGAGGTGCGGATGGTGCGGGCCTTGGCTCAGGACCCGGGGACTGACCTCCTCGCCCACCTGCACCTCAAACCGGGGGTCCGCTTCCTGGTGGTGGACAAGGGCGAAGGGGTAAGGGTGGAGGTGAAGGGCGAGGTCTTCCTCCTGCCCCAGACCCTGGCCCAGGCCATCGGGGTGGAGCCCTTAGGCTAGGGCCAGGTGGACCAAGGTCCGGAAGGCGTGGTACAGCCTCGCCCCAAGCCGGGAGTGGAGGGCCCTTTCCGGCTCCAAGACCGAGAGGAGGTTCGGGGCCTGGCTCAGGAAAAGGGCGCTCAGGCCCAGGGCGGGGTCCACGAAGAAGTAGGTGCCGCCAAACCCCCACCAGTACCAGTCTCCCGGGCTGCCCGGGGAGAGGCCCATGGGGGAAAGCCGCACCGCCACCCCGAGACCAAAGCCGTACCCGGGCCCCGGGAGGTACTCGGGGCCCCTCCGCATCCCCTCCCAGCCAGAGGGCCCAGGTGGTCTGCGGTCATGAGCCGGCAGAGGGCGGGGGAAAGGGAGCCCTGGCCCGTGCGCAGGCCTCGAGGAAGCGAAGGTAATCCCCCGCCGTTCCCACGCCCCCCATTCCCCGGCGTACCGAGGAGGGGGGCCCTCCACCGGAGGAGGCGGGGGGTGCGGCCCGTCTCGGGGTCCGTTGGGGAAGG
>BBBL01000644.1 GCA_001311545.1 Thermus kawarayensis JCM 12314
CCAGGGGCGGCTGGGGGAGCTGGAGCGCCTGCGGGGCGCCCTCCTCTCCGAGAGGGAGGCCCTGAGGGGCCTTGTGGGGGAGGCCGGGCCCGGGCCCGTCCCCGAGGACCCCAAGGCCTTGGAAGGGAAGCTCAAGGAGGCGGAGCAAGGGCTTTCCGCCCTCCGGGAGGCCTACAGGGAGGAGAAGGGCCGGGTGAAGGCCCTGGCGGACGAGGTCCAGGCCCTGAAGGACCGGGTGGCCCGGGAGGGCCTGGGGACCTGGGGGAGGTGGAGGCCAGGCTTTCCGCCCTCGAGGAGGAGAAGGCCCTTCTGGCGGCGGGGCTTCACCGCTACCTGGAGGGGAAGACCGGGGGCCTCGGGGTGGAGCGGTACCTGAAGGGCCTGGAGGCCAGGGTCAGGGAGCTGGAGGCCAAGGAGGGGGAGCAGAACGCCCTAAGGGAGCAAATCGGCCGGGCGCAAAGCGAGCTCTCCGGCTGAGGGCCCGTGGGGAGGAGCAGGCCCGGGCCCTGGAGGAGGCCCGGGCTGCGGTGCAGGGCCTCATGCCCGAGGAGGAGGCCCGGGCCTGGTCCTCTCCCCGGGGGAGAGGGAGGCCCTGGAGGGGAGGGTCCGGGCCCACGAGAGGGAGTGGGCCGAGGTGGAGGCCGGCCTGGGGCCCTGGGCCCCTTCCTCCCTCCTCCCTCCGCCGAGGCCGAGGCCCGGGTGAAGG
>BBBL01000645.1 GCA_001311545.1 Thermus kawarayensis JCM 12314
CTCGGCCACGCTCACCTCCCCCCGGTGCCACCCCTCCCCCACCCGGCCCAGCACGGGAAGGAGGAGGTGGCGGATGGCCCCCTCGGGACCCCAGAGCCTCAGAGCCCGGCGGAAGAGGGCCTCGGCCTCCAGGAGGTCTGCCCCCAGGAGGGCCTGGTAAAGGGCTTCCTCCAGCTCCTGGGGAGCGCTCCCTGGGCCAGGTAGCGCCGGATGGCCGCCTGGGGCGTGCTCCCTTCCTCCAGCCAGCGTTTGATGGTGCGCAGGGCCTCCACCTCCTCGAGGGCGTAGAGGCGGTGGCCCCCCGGGGTGCGCCTGGGCCTGGGGAAGCCGTAGCGCCTTTCCCACTGGCGCAGGACCTCGGCAGAAAGGCCGGTCATGGCCTCCACCTCGGCGATGGTGTACTCCCCGGAGCGAACCACGCCCCCATGCTAGCCCTATGTACAGATTTTGTCAAGCTTTCGTCTAGAGCGCTTTGTGGTCGGGACAAAAGTCCTCCCCCGGGACCCACCCCAAACTGGTGAGGTGAGGGAAACCCTATGGAACCGGACTGGCGTGCCCTATCCCGCATCCTAAAGGCCCACTCCGCCACCTTCTACCTGGGAAGCCTCCTCTTTCCCGGGGAGGCCCGCAAGGGGGCCTGGGCGGTCTACGCCACCTGCCGCCTGGGGGACGAGGCCGTGGACGGGGAGGGGGCCGGGGAGGAGGCCTTG
>BBBL01000646.1 GCA_001311545.1 Thermus kawarayensis JCM 12314
GTGTCGTAGACGGGGATGGGGGTCAGGCGCATCCGGGCCAGGAAGCCGTCGCACTGGGCCAGGGCCTGGGGGTGGCTCTTCACGGCCTTTAGGTCCTTTAGCCCCGTGCCCCTGGGGGCGAGCAGGCAGTGCTCCACCCGGTGGACCACCTCTCCCACCACGTGGAGGTCGCTTTCCAGGAGGAGGTCGTAGGTCTGGTTGATGCTCCCGGCGGTGGTGTTTTCCACGGGCACCACGCCCAGCTCGGCCTCCCCCGCCTCCACCGCCTCAAAGACCTGGTGGAAGGTGGGGAAGCCCAAGGGGATGGCCTCGGGGAAGGTCTTGAGCAAGGCCTCCTCGCTGTAGGCCCCTTCCGTGCCCTGGAAGGCGATCTTCATCGCCCCATGATACCTTCCCCGGGAGCGGCGGGAAGGGCTGGGGTGCACGGGAGCGCCCCCTTGGCTTAGCATGTTTTCCGTGGCGCGCCTTCTCGTGGTGGACGACGATCCTCGCATCCGCTACCTCCTGGAGGTGCTCCTTTCCGGCTCGGGCCACGAGGTGATCTCGGCGGACTCGGCCAAGCGCCCTGGAGTACCTGCGCAAGGAGACCCCCGACCTCATCGTCCTGGACATCATGATGCCCGATATGGACGGCCTCTCCCTCCTGGGGCGCATTCGCGCCGTCCGCCGCCTGAGCAAGGTCCCGGTCATCCTCTTCACCGGGGG
>BBBL01000647.1 GCA_001311545.1 Thermus kawarayensis JCM 12314
TTCCCTGGGCCTCCTTCCCCGGGTTCTGGAGGACCCGGAGCGGCTTGGGCGCCTCCTCCGCCCGCCCCTCCCCCCGGGGGTGGCCCGGAGGCTCCTCGAGGCCCCCGTGAGCGAGGAGATGGCGTCCCTCCTCGGCCTTTTCCTGGAGAGAAGCCCCCTCAGCGCCTGGGGTCCAGCAGGTCCCGGAGCCGTCCCCCAGGAGGTTGAAGCCGAGGACGGCCAAGGAAAGGGCCAGGCCCGGCACCAGGGCCGGGTAGGGGGAAAGGGAGAGGAAGCTTTGCGCCTCGCGGAGCATCCGCCCGAGGCTGGGGTCGGGGGGCTGGACCCCCAGGCCCAGGTAGGAGAGGGCGGCCTCGGCCAGGAGGCGGCGGCGAAGGCAGGCTGGCCTGGACCAGGAGGGGGCCCAGAAGGTTGGGGAGGAGGTGGCGGAGGAGGATCCTTCCCCTGGAGGCCCCCAGGGCCAAGGCCGCCTCCACGAAGGGCGCCGCCCTCAGGCTTAAGGCGCCCGCCCGGGCCACCCGGAAGAAGGCGGGGACCATGGAGAGGCCCACGGCCAGCATGCTGCTCGGGCTCCCGGCCCATAAGCGCGGCCAAGAGGAGGGCCAGGAGGAGGGCGGGGAGGGCGTAGAGGGTCTCCATGAGGAGGCCCAGGGCCCCGTCCCAAAGCCCCCCAGGTACCCGGCCAGAAGGCCCAGGGCCACCCC
>BBBL01000648.1 GCA_001311545.1 Thermus kawarayensis JCM 12314
CCAGGACCCTCATTCTTCCCTAGCATAGAGCCCAAGGCCCCCAGGACGGGCCAGGCCGGAGAGGGAGAGGGGGGCGAGGGGGCGGGGGGGCGTTTTTCCCATCCTCCTCCCACGCCTCGCCCTCCTCGTCCACCCAACGGTAGGTTCCGGAGACCCCAGCCTCCAACCCCTCCTCCAGGTGCTGCCAGAACCCGAAGAGGCCCAGAGGGGCCAAAAGGAAAAGGGCCAGGGCGAAGCCCCACCACCGAAGAACCAAGCCGAGGCCCACCAGAAGGCCCCAGCGAAGGCCGTAAGCGGGGCAAGAATCTGGATCCCCTCCGTGTGTCCATGAGGAGGAGTTCCACCCCCGTGAGGAATAACCCCACGGCGCCGAAGAAGGCTACCAGCTCAGGAAACCGGTGGCGCACCCACGCCTTCACCGCTCACCTCCTTGCCAAGCCTTCAGGTCCAGGCCGTGGCAGTAGGCGCAGAAGTTGTTGGGCAGGACCTGGTTGAAGGCCTTTTCGTCCTCGGGGTTTCGGATGAGGGCAAGCTGGGCCTGCTGGAAGGCACGGACCAGGGCCGTCTCCGCGGGGGAAATGCGGTCCGCACCCCGGTGGCAGGTGGCGCAACGCTGGCCTCCACCGTGCTCCGCCACCTCCCCGTGGCGGGGCGTGAAGTCCTGGCCGTGGTCCTTGGGAACGTGGCACCGGGCGCAGGCCGGG
>BBBL01000649.1 GCA_001311545.1 Thermus kawarayensis JCM 12314
GGTCTTCGCCGACGGCCGCCGCGAGGCCTTCCACCTGGGCCTCGCCCAGCGGGAGCCCCACCCGGTGCCCCTGGAGGCCGGCTTCTACTTTGACCTGGCCAGCCTCACCAAGCCCCTCTTCACCCTCAAGGAAACCCTGAGGGCGGTGGAGGAGGGCCTTTTGGACCTGGACGATCCCCTCGCCCAGCACCTCCCCGAGCTCCTCTGGCTCAAGGATCACCCCCTGAAGGCCAAGACCGTGCGGGAGCTTCTGGCCCACACCTCGGGGCTTCCCGCCTGGGAGGCGGTCTACACCTGGGGCTCCGGCGAAGCCCTCAAGGCCCGCCTCCTCCAGCACCCCTGGCCTCTGGGGGAGCCCGTGTACTCCGACATCGGCTACATGCTCCTCGGCATCCTTCTGGAAAGGGTGCGGGGAAGGGCCCTCAAGGACTTCTCCCTCCCTCCCGGCCTCACCTTCAGCCCGCCTCCGGAGCGCACCGCCGCCACCGAGAGGTGCCCCTGGCGGGGAAGGGTGCTCCGGGGCGAGGTCCACGACGAGAACGCCTTCGCCCTGGGGGGCGCGGCGGGGCACGCGGGCCTCTTCGGCACCCTGGAGGGCCTCCTGGACGAGCCTCCTCGCCATCCTGGAGGGCGCTGGCTTTCCCGGGCGGCCCTGGAGGAGATGCTCCGCCCCCACGGGGGAGAGGCTCCTCTCCTGGGAGAG
>BBBL01000650.1 GCA_001311545.1 Thermus kawarayensis JCM 12314
CCCGCCCAGAGGAAGCGCCCCAGGCCCCCGCCGGGGCCGAGGTCCGGGCCTTCCAACCATAGGGCCGCGCGCTCGGGGATTCGCACTTCTACCCGCACCGAGGCCTGGGGTCCCACCGCCCCTAGGAGGAGGGGCAGGAGCGCCAGAAGGCCTAGGGACAAGCCTCATCCTTCTCACCTCCCTCTGCCCGCCAGGTTAGGAGGAGGGGCGTGAAGGGGGCGTAAAGGGGAGGGGTCATTTTTGACACGGCTTTTACAGGGGAGGTGTTAAATTAAGGTAGGCCTGAGCTCACCTTCTTAACGCCGCTTTAACGTCTGGCTTAACGGAGGTGCTCCGTGATCCGGGTACGCCTCTTTCTCTACGGCCCAGCGCGGGCGGAGGGCCCCCTTGGGGCCCTCCCCCTGCGGCGCAAGGCCCTGGGGATCCTCTACTACCTGGCCCTGGAAGGCCCCGCCCGCAGGGAGCGCCTCGCCGATCTCCTTTGGGGCCACGGGGCGGCCTCGCAGAACCTGCGGGCGGAGCTCACCCACCTTCGCTCCTTCCTGGGGAAGGAGGCCTTCCACGGCCCGGTGCTCTCTCTGCCCCCCGGGGTGGAGCTGGACCGCACCACGGGGGGCGGCGATCCCCTGGAGGGCCTGGAGGACCTCTCCCCGGCCTTTGACGACTGGCTCCAGGCCTTGCGGGCCGGCTGGGGTCGGGG
>BBBL01000651.1 GCA_001311545.1 Thermus kawarayensis JCM 12314
CCTGGGCTCCGGGGGCATGGCCGAGGTCTGGCGGGCGGTGGACGAGCGCCTGGGGCGCAAGGTGGCGGTGAAGCTCCTCCACCCCCGCGCCCTTCCCCCGGAGCGGGAGCGCTTCTTGCTGGAGGTCCGGGCCCTCTCCCGCCTCTTCCACCCCGGCATCGTCCAGGTGCTGGACCTGGGGGAGGAGGAGGGCAGGCCCTACTTCGTCATGGAGCTGGTGGAGGGGGGAGTTTTGACCGCCTGGGCCCCTTTGAGGAGGGCCCGGAGGGGGAGCGCATCCTGCAGGCGGCCCAGGAGGTGATGGAGGCCCTGGCCCACCTCCACGCCCAGGGCATCCTCCACCGGGACCTCACCCCCAAAAACATCCTCCTCACCAAGGAAGGCCACCCCAAGGTGATGGACTTCGGTCTGGCCTATCTCTTGCAGGAAAGCCGCCACCTCACCCGCACCGGCTACACCCTGGGCACCCCCACCTACATGGCCCCCGAGCAGGCCAAAGGCCTCCCCCTCACACCCAAGGCCGACCTCTACAGCTTTGGGGCCGTGCTCTACCGGACCCTTACCGGCAAACCCCCCTTTGAGGGGGAGAACGACCAGGCGGTCCTGTTCCAGCATGTTTACGAGCCTCCCAAACCCCCCGAAACCTCCAACCCCGCCCTGCCCAAGGGGGTCAGCGAGGCGGTCCTCGCCCTCCTGGC
>BBBL01000652.1 GCA_001311545.1 Thermus kawarayensis JCM 12314
GCCTCCAGGGCCTGGGGGCCCCGGAGCCATCCCCGGGGGGCGGAGGAAGCGGCGGCGCCGCTAAGCGCTCGCACTTTTGTTTCGCAGCATGGGATGCCCAAGCCGGGGCTGGGGGGAGACTCTTTTGGGGCCCCCACCGCGGCGAAAGCCGCGGTGGGGTACTTAACGGGCGGGGAGCCTTCTCCCGAGAGGGCTTTCCTGGACCTTTAGGTAGGGGCAGAACCAGGCGCGGGCACTTAGGCCAGGAGGAGCAGGGGGTTTTCCAGGTAAAGGGCCACCCGCTCCAGGAGCTTCTTGGCCACGGGGGCTTCCAGCCCCGAGACCGTGAGGAGGCCCTCCGGGGAGAGGAAGAGGCTTGGGCGGCCGGTGTGCACCTCCTCCTCGCCTGCGAAGCAGAGGAGGCCCTCCCCTTCCTCCCCGTCCTCCCCTCGGAAGAGGGCGAGGAAGGAGGGGGCGGGCTTGAGCCCCCGCACCCCTTCCCCTTCCACCCGGCCCACGAGGGCCCTAAGGGGAAGCTCCATCTCCGCCAGGGCCCTTTCCGCCGCCTTCAGGAGGAAGGGCAGGGGGGTCTTGGGCACCCCGTGGACCCGCCCGAAGAGGGCAAGGGCCTCCTCCAGCCCCTGGGGTTCCACCCGCCTCCGGTAGACCCGAAGCGGCCGGGGGGGCAGGGATGGGCGTGGCCCCGG
>BBBL01000653.1 GCA_001311545.1 Thermus kawarayensis JCM 12314
CGCCCGCACCCCCCTCCTCCACCACGGCCTCCACCCCCTTCTCGTAGCGGCGCCTCAGGGCCTTGGCCTCCTCCAGGAGGGGAGGGGAGAGGTGCTTCCACTCGTGGAAGAAGACCGTGGCCCGGGGAAGCTCCTCGGCGATGACCCGGAGGTGCCCTTTGACCAAGGCCCGCATCCTTTCCACGGGGTTCCCCCGGGGGAGGTCCTCCAGCACCTTCTGGAACCTCTCGGCCGCCTGGCGCACCACCTCCAGGAGGAGCTCCTCCTTGGAGGAGATGTGGGTGTAAAGGCTTCCCCCCTGGAGGTTGAGGTGCCTGGCCAGCTCCCGCATGCTGGTGGCGTGGTAGCCCCGCTGGCTGAAGAGCTTCCCGGCCATGTGGAGAATCTCCTGGCGGCGGTCCATAGCGAACGGTCGTTAGTTAGTATCGCACACCCCAAGGGAAGGGACAAGTGTCCTGCCTCACCTTTCGCCGGGGCCGCCGTCAGAGATCGGGGAGCCTCGAGGCCGCCTCCTTGAGCCTTTCCCTCGAGGCGTGGAGGTAGATCTGGGTGGTGGCGATGGACTCGTGCCCCAGGAGGTCCTTCACCGCGTCCAGCTCCACCCCCATCTCCACCAGGAGGGTGGCGTAGGCGTGGCGGAGCTTGTGAGGGGTGAGGCGCCTGGGGTCCAGGCCCGCCCTCAGGGCG
>BBBL01000654.1 GCA_001311545.1 Thermus kawarayensis JCM 12314
CCTGGGCCGGGGGGGGCGCGGGTGGTGCGCCTCGGAGGGACGCCCATGGCGGGGTGGTTCCTTCTCGCGGACGGGCGCTTCTTCGTGGCCCCCAAGGGGGAGGCCTTCGTGGTGGTGGAAAGCCCGGAGGTGGTGGCGGTCCTCCGGGGGTACTTCGCCGTGGCTGGCGGGGGGGAGGTAAATGCGGATTCTCCGGTTTGACAGGAGCAGGAAGCGGCGGGTGTACGAGACCGAAACCTTGGGGAACTGGTGGATCCAGGAGTGGCCCACGGGAAGGTGCCGGGCCTGGTGGGAGGGCCCCGGAGGGGAGCGGGAAGACCTCGGGGACTTTCCCAGCCTGGAGGAGGCCTACGAGGCCCTCGAGGCGGCCTTCGCCCGGCGGGTAGCGGAGGCGGGCCTGGATGAGGAGGACCTGGAACCTCCTTTTTAGCCTGCTCCTTAATGTAGCTTCGCTGACCTTGACGGGGTGCGCCCTCGAGGTAGCTTCGCTGACCGAGGTTCCCCTTCTCCGGCTCTCCCTGGGCCAGGAGGAGGTGCGGGCTCGGGAGGGGGAAACGGCCACCCTCCCGGTGCGGGTGGAGGCCAGGAGGGTCAGGGCCCGCCTCCTCGTGGAAGGCCTGCCCCAGGAGATGACCCCTCCGCCCCAGGAGGTGGCGGCCACCCAGGAGCTCCGCCTCGCCC
>BBBL01000655.1 GCA_001311545.1 Thermus kawarayensis JCM 12314
AGGGCGGGCCCCCTAGGGGCGTAGGCCAGGGTAAGGCCCCCGGGGAGGGACCTGAGGAGGACCTGGGCCGCCCCCAGAAGCTCGCCTTTCCGGTAGACCGCCAGGCGCCGCGGCGTCCAACCGGAAAGGCGCTTCACCTCCCCCCAGCCCCAAGACTGCAGAGCGCTGGTGATGGGGAAGGCCGCCACCAGGGTGTTCCAGGCCTCGGGTTCGCGGATTTCCGAAAGCTCCCACACCCTTCAAGGGTACAGGGCCCGGGCGAGGTCTTCCAGGAGGCCATCCCCCTCCAAGGGCAGCCCCTGGCGCTCCAGGTAGGCCTTAAGGGCCTCGGCGAAGCGCGGGTCCTTAACCCGGGCCACCCGCTCGGCGAGGGGCACCAGGGGCCAGCCGTAGGCCAGGTGGCCTAAAAGGTCATAGAGGTCGTAGGCCCCGGGGAGGATACGGCGCAGAAGCGCCTCGGTCCAGCCTTGGCCACCAGGTTCTGCAGGAGGGCCCGGCGGCTTGCCGTCTTGCGCCAAAGCTCCCGGAAGCGCTTCTCCTCGGGAAGGACCTGGGCGAGGCGGGAGCGCACCTCCTCCAGGGTGGCCACCCGCTCCCCCCCAGGCAGGAGGTACCCCTCCCGGCTCAAAAGGCCTTCCACCGCCTGCTTAAGCCGCCGCCCCGCCACGGGCTTTTCCAG
>BBBL01000656.1 GCA_001311545.1 Thermus kawarayensis JCM 12314
CCTGGCGGCCACGGCCCGCCAGCCACCAGGTGGCGAGCACCCCCAGGCCGACCACCAGGCCGAGGAGGAGCAGGGCTTCTAGGGTGTGGGCGAGAAACTCCGCCTCCTTGGGTCCCCAGAACCGGGGTTTGGGGTCAGGGTAGGGCACGCAGGCCGTCAGGGCAAAAATCCCCGTTCCCAAGAGCAGAAGCTTGCGCATAAGACCTCCCAAAAAAGCGAGGGGGGGATTTCCCCCCTCGAGGCCAGAGGACTAGAACCCGCGTTCGGCCTTGATGAGGTGCCGGGCCGCGTCCGCCAGGAGGCGGGCCGCCTCCGCCCGTGCCAGGTCGCTCCCCGAGGCCAGCAAGCGCTTGGCCTCGGAGATTAGCCTGCCTACCAAGGCTGGTTCACCCGGTAGTAGCTGGCCTCGTACTCCGCGCGGGCGATGGCCTCCTGGGCGCGGTAAGGGGCCTCGTAGGCCTTCCGATCCTTAGGGCCATAGGGGGCCGCTTGCCAGGGGGCCACCTCCTGGAAGCGCAGGGCCTCATAGACTTTCCCGGCGGCTTTGGCCAGCTCCTTGGCCCGGAAGTAGGCCTGGGCCTGGTACTCCTGCTGGGCCCGCCGCAACAGGGCGTCGGCCTCCCCCTTGAGGGGCGCCTGGCCCACGATGCCGGCCAGGTACTGCGCCCGGCGGATCTCCCG
>BBBL01000657.1 GCA_001311545.1 Thermus kawarayensis JCM 12314
CAGGTGGGGCCGTGGGCGGTATGGCCGGAAGGGCCCTTTCCTCGAGAGGACAGGCTTCCGGCGGCGAAGTGCCCCCCGCCTATACGCGCACGGTGGAGGTGCAACCTTCCCAGGGGGCGCCCTACATGCACCGAGCGGAGTACGGGGAGGGTACGGAGCCCATCGTGGTGCGCCCCGCCCCCGGGGTGGGGCAGAGCGTGGGGTACACGGGCTCCGGGGAAGTCCCCTCCTACAGGGGGGCCCCCGTGGCCCCGGGGCGGTGGACCGACCGGGCCCAGGAGGTGCGGCCCCCGGAGGTTCCCTCGGGCACCACCCTTCCCGCAGGGGGACCGCCTCCTGGAAGATGGATTGAGAGGAGCGCTTACAGGAAGGGGGGTGATGAGGAGTGAAGCGTTGGATTGAGCGAGGTCTGAAGTGGGTCAAGCGGGACCCCCTGCCAAGGGGGAGTTCCGCCTGAGCGAGGAGGAGTGGGCGGCGCTTCGCGCCCGGCCCCTGGCCCCCAAGGCCCCGGGGTACTGGATCGCCCGGGCGCGGGGGAGGAGGTAGGTGGAAGGGGCCTCCCTCTTCGAGACCCCACGCCCCCTCAAGGTCCTCCGGGCCTTGGGGTTCCTCGTCTTCCTGGCCACCCTGGGCTTCGTCTTCTACCTGGGGGCGCGGGGGGGCCCTCGAGGCGGCG
>BBBL01000658.1 GCA_001311545.1 Thermus kawarayensis JCM 12314
TCCGCTTCCTTGGGGGGCTCGGGGGGCGGGTTCACATAGGGGTCCAGGTAGGGGCGTACGGGAAGGCGCCTTTGGGGTTCCGCCCCCTCCTCTTCCTCCAGGGGCCTTTGGATGTAGGGGGCGTGGGGGTCAATGAGGTTCTCTAGGGAGAGGGCCATGTCCAAGAACTCCTCCACGCTCCTCGCCCCGTGGCGCTCCATGGCCCTTTCCACATAGGCGGCGTGGTGGGCCATCTCCGAGAGCATGTCCTTGGGGATGGGCTTGAAGGCCAGGTTGTTGTGGAAGAAGTCGGCGTGGGCGTAGACGTGGGCCATGACCAGCTTCTGGGCCAAGAGGGTGTTGCCCTTCAAGAGGTACGCCTGGACGGGGACGGTGTTCACCACCAGCTCGTAGATGCGCCCAAGGCCATAGCGGTAAAGCTCCCGCTGGCGCAGGTACTCGCTCCCCCACCGCCAGTGGGGGTAGCGGCGGGGGAACCCCCCGTAGGCGGCCAGCATGGCCATCTCCTCGGGTCCCACCTCCTCAAAGAGCACCGGGGCAAAGCTCAGCCCCTCGGCCTCCGCCCGCTCCTTCAGCAACTTGGCCCAGCGGCGTAGCTCCCTCTGCACCCTACCCTCCCAGAAGCCGCCTTAAGGCGAGGGGCAGGTCCTCCCGTCCCCGGACCTCCGTGAGGG
>BBBL01000659.1 GCA_001311545.1 Thermus kawarayensis JCM 12314
CCACCACCTCCACCTCCACCGGGAAGTAGCGCCGCGCTCCTCGGCCACCCTTTCCAGGTGCGCGGGGACCTCGGGCCCGCCGATTCTGCAGCTTTCGCACTCCCCCCGGGCGAGGACCACCTTGCCGAAGCGGCTTCCCCCCTCGGCCAAAAGCCCCGGGGTGAGGCGCCCCAGGCAGAGCACCTCCTCCCCCTTCCCCTCGGCCTTGGAGCACCTTAGCTTCCCCTTCCCCCGGATCAGGGCCTCCTGGATGGCCCCCAAAGTACTCCAGGGCGATGCCGGGGCAGACCCCGGTGCAGAGGCCGCACCCCGTGCAAAGCACCTCGTCCAGCTCCACCCGCCACCCTTCCAGCCGCACCGCTCCCCTGGGGCAGACCTGGTAGCACCGGTCGCACCCCCCCACGCTGTTCTTGTAGAGGAGGCAGCGGGCCTCGGTGTAGCGGGGCCTGGGGTCCGTGGCCTTCAAGAAGGCGTTCAGGAGGTTGTCCAAAAGGCCCATCAGCCCTCGGGGAGGAGGTCCCGGATGGCCTCCAGGAAGCGCACGAACTGGGCGAAGTCCAGCTGCTGCTGGTTGTCGGAGAGGGCCACCTTGGGGTTGGGGTGGACCTCCACGTGCACCCCGTCCGCCCCCACGGCCAAGGCCGCCCGGGCCCAGGGGGGCAAGGAGGTCCG
>BBBL01000660.1 GCA_001311545.1 Thermus kawarayensis JCM 12314
GGAGGTGGAGGTGGGGCAAGCCCCCTCCTTGAGGCGGCGGTAGAGCTCCACGGCCTCCCGCACGGTGTTCAGGACCACGAGGCGGCTCCTCGGGCCCTCCCGGAGTAGGCGCCGGGCTAGGTCCTCCAGGGTCCTCTCCTCCCCCAGGCGAGCCTTACCCGCCGGGGGTAGCCGGGGAGCCTGGGGGCGATCTCCCTCCCCTCCACCAGGCGGGGTTGGGTGGCGGTCATGCTCACCACGGTGACGTTTCCGGGGAGCTCCCTGAGGAGGCCCCGAAGGAGGGGCCAAAGCTCGGCGGGGAGGGTCTGCACCTCGTCCAGGATGAGGATGGCTCCCTGGGCCAGGGCGTGGAGGGGCCTGAGCCCGCTCCCCGGGCCCACCAGGGCGGGGAAGACCTGGTGGAAGGTGGTGACCACCACCTCCCGGTCCCAGGTCTCCCGCAGGAGCAGGGCCTCTTCCACGGGCTCCTCCTCCCGGAGTCGGGCCAGGGCCAGGTGGTGGTGGACGAGGAGGTGCCGGGAGGGGTCCAACCCCCCCTGGCGGAGCACCGCCTCCGCCTCCTCCGCCACCTGGTCGGCGATGCTCACGTAGGGGAGGGCGTAGACCACCTTGGGGAGGAACCCCCGCTCGGCCCACACCCGCTCCCCTGAGGCCCAGGCGAAGCGGAG
>BBBL01000661.1 GCA_001311545.1 Thermus kawarayensis JCM 12314
TCCACTTCCACGTTCACGTCCGAAACGGGAGAAGTGAAGGCCAGATCGGCGCTTCCTTCGGCAATGGCCCGGGAGTTGGCGCTGTAGTTGGCCACCGGCACCAGGCGCACCTGTTCCCGTGTGAGCCCCCTGCAGGCGAGGAGTCCGTCCAAAATCCGATGGAAGTAGGAAAAGGGGGGCCAAGAAAGGCGGACCCCTGGGCCAATGTCCTGGACCCGTCGGTAGGGGGTGTCTCCCCGGGTCATGAGACCCCAGGGGGTGAGGATGGCGGGGTAGACAACCCGTAAGGGACCGGGCCGGTACCCCCGCTCCCCGTCCAAGGCCTCCACCAGAACGGTGAGGGGGGCAGAGGTGAAGTCCACACGGCGTTCCAAAAGCCAGGCTGTGATGGTGGGCGTGGCCTCGGGTGCCACCCGCACCTGGACCCCCGTGCTGCGGTAAACTCCGCCGACCAGGCCACGAGGAGGGAGTATCCGGCCGTACCTACCTCAGTAGAACCGAAGAGGATCTGCCTAGCCAGCGGTGAGCCTCCTGGGCCAAGGTCCATGTCAAACCCAAAAGAAGCGTCCCGATCACCATCACCCTCTTCATTTCAACCCCCTTACTAACCGGTCGGTTAACTCCAAGCTAACCCCACCCATCCTGGAAGTCAAGTAGCGGGGGGCTTGCC
>BBBL01000662.1 GCA_001311545.1 Thermus kawarayensis JCM 12314
CGTGCGGGGGGCGAAGCCCCTGGGCGGGGGCACCTACCGCATCATCCCAGACCGCATAGAGGCCGGCACCTACCTCCTGGCGGCGGCGGCCACCCGGGGAAGCCTCACCCTCACCGGGGTCCGCCCCGATCACCTGGACGCCCTCTTGGATAAACTTCAAGGGTCGGGGCACCGCCTCGAGGTGGGGGCGGACTGGGTGCGCTTCACCGCCACCTCTAACCCCCTTCCCCTCCAGGTGGAGGCTCGGGAGTACCCGGGCTTCCCCACGGACCTCCAGCCCATCGTCACCGCCTACCTGGCCACGGTGCCCGGGCAGAGCACCGTGACCGACCGGGTCTACCCCGACCGCTTCACCCACGTGGGGGAGCTGGCCCGCATGGGGGCGGAGCTTTACCTGAAGGACCGCACCCTCCTTATCCACGGCAAGCGCCTGCACGGGGCCCAGGTCAAGGCCCTGGACATCCGAGCCGGGGGCGGGCTGGTGGTGGCGGCCTTGAGCGCCGAGGGGGTCTCGGAGATTGAGGGGGTCTATTTCCTGGAGCGGGGGTATGAGGACCTGGTGGAGCGGCTCCAGGCCCTGGGAGCGCAGGCGCACCTCCGGGAAAGCCCCGTGGCCCTGGCCGCCGACTGAGCTACGGGCCCGCACCTTGGGACCTGGGAG
>BBBL01000663.1 GCA_001311545.1 Thermus kawarayensis JCM 12314
GGTCGTTGGCCGCCCGCCTGGCGAGACCCCTCTCCTTGAGGAGCCGCCTCAAAAAGAGTTCGGTGAAGACCCCGTGGGCCACCCAGTCCAGAAGCTCGCCGAAGGGGAGGCCTGCCCTTTGGACCCGCTCCTTGCCCTCCTCCCAGGCCGCCTGGAAGACAGGGCTCGCCTTGCCCAGGTCGTGGAGGCCCACCAGGAGGGCCACCCAGCGGACCGCCTCCTCCACGGTGAGGCCCCAGTCCCGGGCGTAGAGGGCAAGGGTCCGGGAAGCTCGCGGAAGAGCACCGCCTGGGCCACCGCCGCCGTGTCCAGCATGTGGGCGAGGAGGGGGTGGAAGGGGTCCCCGCTTTTAGCCCACAGGGCTAGGGCCGCCTTTTCCGCGCTCATGCGCCCACCTTAAGCGAGGTTCCCGACGCCTCCTGTCGGGTTCCGTAAAGCTCCAAGAGCCGCCTCGCCTCCTCCAGCCAGCGGTGCCGGAGTTCCAGGGGGCCAAGCACTTCCACCCTGGGGCCGAAGCTCTGGATCCAGGCCAGCACCTCGTAGGGCACCCCGTCCTTGAAGGGGGCGGCCTCGAGGCGGGCGAGGACGCTCCCGTCCTCCAGCTCCCTCTCCACCCGAAGCCCGGGGTAATCCCCCTCCAGGACCGCCAGGCCGCCTCGGGG
>BBBL01000664.1 GCA_001311545.1 Thermus kawarayensis JCM 12314
CGACGGGAGCCCCGAGGCCCCGGGGCTCCACGCCGCCACCACCCCCGGGGGGTACGCCTACCTCCCCTACCGCCTCCGGAACGGGGGGAACGCCCCCTTCACCTTCGCCCTGAGCCACGCCGTGCACACCTCCTCCTCTTGGAACCCGGAGGAGGTGCGCCTCTTCCTGGACCTGAACGCCAACGCCCTCCCCGACCCCGGGGAACCGGAGGTGTCCCAGGTCTCCTTGGGTATGGGAGAGGGGGTGGCCCTGGTGGTGGCCGTCAAGGTGCCCGCCTCCGCCGAGGGAAGCCTCCTCCTGACCCCGGTGGCCACCTGCCCGGGCGGGGAGCGGGACGCGGAGAACTACGCCCGGGTGGAGGCCTCTCCCGTCCCGAGGCCTAGCCTCTCCCTGAGCAAGGGGGTGAGCCCCCCTACCCTCCTCCCCGGGGAGGAGGCCACCTTCACCCTGGTCCTGCGCAACCTGGGGGGTGGGGAGGCGGAAGGCCCCATCCTCCTCACCGATCCCCTGGGGGGCCTCGAGGGCCTCCGGTACGTTCCGGGAAGCGCCCGGGCCCCCAAGGGGCGGGTGGAGTACTTTGACGGCCAGGACTGGCTGGGCGCAGAACCCCCCGTGGTGCTGGGCATCCGGCTGCGCCTGGACCGGCTCGCCCCGGGGG
>BBBL01000665.1 GCA_001311545.1 Thermus kawarayensis JCM 12314
TCCCGGAAGCCATCCCCCTTGAGGATCCGCGCCACCTCGGCCTCGAGGGCGGGCTCGGGGTCGGGGGCGTGGTAGAAGGCGAGGAGCCTGCGGGCGAGGCGCTCGTAGGTGGCGGGGTGGTCGGTCAGGATCTCCAGGACCTCCTCCCCGCTCTCCACCTCCCTCCCCAGGAAGCCCTTCCTGCCCGGGTCGTGCCAGGCCGGGCGGAAGAGGAAGCGGGGCTTCCCCGCTTTGAGGGCCTTCTCGTCCACGGAGTAGCCGGTGAAGGCGCGGGCGGCGGCCATCACGTCCTCCTCCCCGTACTGGCCCACCCCCAGGGTGAAGAGCTCCAGAAGCTCCCGGGCCCAGTTCTCGTTGGGGTGCTCCTTGCGGCTTTGGGCGTTGTCCAGGTAGAGAAGCATGGCGGGGTCGCGGGCCACGGCGAAGAGGAGGTCCCGGAAGGAGCCGTAGGCGAGGGCGCGGAAGGTCTGGTTCTGCAGGGCCATGGCCTGGGGGGAGCGCACCTTCCTTAGCTCGCTGGTGAAGTGGCCGTGGAGGAAGAGGACGAGCCTTTCCGCGGCCGGGGTGGGGGTGGTGAGCCAGTGGTTCAGCCACCAGGCGGTGAGGGGCTCCCAGGCCTCCCCGGGCTTCTCCGGGAGCTCGGGGTCG
>BBBL01000666.1 GCA_001311545.1 Thermus kawarayensis JCM 12314
CGGACCTCTCCCGCTCCTGGCGGGAGTTTGAGGCGGCTTCGGCCTTCCTCGGGGGGCTTGCCCGTTGCTGGTGGGGGCCCGGCAGGGCCTGGCCCTCTACGCCTACCCCGAGGAGGGAGGGGTGCGGGTGGTCCTCCTGGGGCGGCTGGAGCGCCCCTTGGTGCTTTCCGGGGGGAAGGAGGTGCCTCCCCTCCCCGTGGGGCCCTGCGGTACGAGCTCCGCCTTAAGGAGGCGGGCGTTCTCCTGGACGGGAAGCGCCGCCTCCCCCTCTCCCTCCCCCTTCCCGGGGAGTGGACGCCCCGGGACGGGAAGGCCCTCCTCCGGGCCATGGCCGAGGGGAGCGGGGGCAGGCTCCTTTCCCCGGGGGAGCTTCCGGAAAGGGCCAGGGCGGCCCTTCCCCTGAGGCCCTACCTCTTGGGCCTCGCCCTCCTCCTTTTCCTCTTTGAGCGCCTCCTCGAGGCCCGGCGGAACCAGGGCACGCTCGGCGAACCTGGCTTCCAATAAGTATGGACCGCAGGCGCTTTATCCAGGGTACTTGGAAGGCTCCTTGGACCTGGTCAAGCAGAGCGCACATTAGCGCACTCCGGCCCCCCACCAGGAGGAGGACCTAGGCCAACCTTCCACCCCTCCCACGATCCCCCGAAG
>BBBL01000667.1 GCA_001311545.1 Thermus kawarayensis JCM 12314
CTCCGCCACCACCTGGAAGCCCAGCCTCCGGTAGCGGGCCTTGGCCTCCTCCAGGTCCTCCACGGCGATGCCCACGTGGTGGAGCCGCATGGGGCTATTCTAGCCCCTCCAGCACCCCCTTGGCCGCCTGAGGCGCCCGCCCCTGCCGGGCGAGTGCCACGGAGTCCCGGATCCCCAGGCGCTTTTGCTCGGGGGAATCCACCGGGAAAAGCCCCCCGAGGGACCAGAAGGCCTGCCCGCCCAGGTAGGGCTCTTCCAGGAGGAGGACCCGCTTGCCCCTTTGGGCCACCTCCGTGGCCGCCACAAGGCCGACAAGCCCCCCGCCCACCACCACCAGGTCGGCGTCCATAGGTGGAGGGTATTATACCCGGTTCAAAGATCGTACCAGGGGGCCGGCCCCGGAAGAGCTCCAGCTCCTTCCCCACCTCCTCCTTGGGGGCCTCCTCGAGGCGGATCACCTGGGGCGGGCAGCTCTCCACGCAGGCCCCGCAGCCCGTGCAGGCCTCCACCTTAAGGTAGAGGGCGTACTCCTCCCCCTCCCGCACCCGCCGCACCGCCTCCGTGGGGCAGACGTTGGTGCAGACCGGCAGAGGGTGCACCCCTCCTCCACCCGGATCCGGGGCCAGCGGGCCTCGGGGGCG
>BBBL01000668.1 GCA_001311545.1 Thermus kawarayensis JCM 12314
TTAGAGGCTGTCGTAAAAGGGTGCTATACTTGAGGGGTGGTTCTTCGCAGAGCCTACCTCAGCGACCTGAGGGATGAGGAATGGAGCATCCTGGAGCCCTTGATCCCGGCCCCCAAAGCCGGCGGTCGCCCCGCCAAGGTGCCGAGGAGGGAAATAGTCAACGCCATCCTTTACGTCCTGGAGAACGGCATCAAGTGGCGGGCTATGCCTCATGACTTGCCCCACTGGTCCACGGTCTACCACTACTTCCGCAAGTGGCAGAAGGAGGGCGTATGGGAGAGAGCCGTCCAGGCTCTGGCCCGCCAGGACCGGGAACGAGAGGGGAGAGAGGCTTCCCCCAGCGCTTTGGTCATAGACAGTCAGTCTGTGAAGACCACGGAAAAAGGGGCCCCGAGGGAACGACGGGGCGAAAAAGGTCAAGGGGAGAAAACGGCAGATCCTGACGGACACGGGGGGCCGGTTGCTGAAGGCCTTCGTGCACCCGGCCAACGAGCACGATAAGCGGGGTGGGGAGGCCTTGCTCCTGGGGATGGACCTCTCCCTCTGGCCCCGGGTGCGGAAGGTCTTTGTGGACTGGGGGTACCGGGGCCTTCGGGGGCTGGCTTCTTCCCTGGGGCTGGAGCTTGAGGTGGTGGCCCGTCCCT
>BBBL01000669.1 GCA_001311545.1 Thermus kawarayensis JCM 12314
CCTTGGGCCTCCTGGCCCTCACCGCCGAGACCGCTCCCATTGAGGCCGCCCTGGCCGCCCTGAGGCGGGCCCTTCTGGAAGCCTTCTCCCTCCTCTTCCCCCTGGGGGTGGTCCTGGTCTACCTCGCCGCCCGCCTGGCCGCCCGGCCCTTGGAGGAGGCGGCCAAGGCCATCGCCACCCGCAGCCCCGAGCGCCTGGACCCCGTCTCCTTACGCCTTCCCAAGGACGAGTTCGGCCGCATGGTGGAGGCGGTGAACGCCCTCCTCCAGGCCCTCAAGGAGCCAAGGAACGGGAAAGGGCCTTCCTGGCCGAGGTGAGCCACGAGCTCAGAACCCCCCTCACCGTGCTCCTCGGCCACCTTGACCGCCTGGGGCGGAACCCCGGGGACCTCGAGGCCCTAACCACCGCCCAAAGGACCGCCGAAGGCATGGGCCGCCTGGTGGAGGACCTCCTCGCCCTGGCCCGGGGCGAGGCGGGCTTCCGCTTCAGCCCACACATCGTGGACCTGAAGGCCCTGGCGGAGGAGGCCGCCAAGGAGCAGGGGGTGGCCTTCCAGGGGGAGGAGGCCGAGGTCCTGGGCGACCCGACCGCCTCCTGCAGATGCTCCGCAAC
Organism: Thermus kawarayensis JCM 12314; assembly: GCA_001311545.1. The sequence goes on from BBBL01000669.1 coordinate 613, forward strand.
CTGGTCGCCAACGGGGTGCGGGCCGCGGG
>BBBL01000670.1 GCA_001311545.1 Thermus kawarayensis JCM 12314
CCCCAGCCCCCCTCTCACGGCCACCGTCTGGCTCCTCCTCCTGGCCTACCTCCTCCACTTTGCGAGCCTGGCCCTGCGCTCCCTGGAGGCCGGGGTCCGGGTGGAGTCCGGCGTGGCCGCGGCCCGGGTTCCACGGCCTCCCCTTCCCCAGGGCCTGGCTCCGGGTGGGCTACCCCCTCCTCCTGCCCCAGGCGCAAGGGGCCTTCGCCTTGGTCTTCCCCCTGGCCCTCTCGGAGATCACCCTCTCCGCCCTGCTCTACGCCCCGGGGGCGGAGACCGTGGGGGTGGCGGTGCTCGGGGCCCTGAACGGGGGGCTTTACCGGGAGGCGGCGGCGGTGGGGCTCCTTCTCGCCCTCCTCTCCACCGTGGCCCTCCTCACCCCGGGAGGCAGGCGATGGTGAGGCTGGAAGGGCTAACCAAGGCCTTCGCCCCCGGGACGGGGGTCTTCGGCGTGGACCTGGAGGTGGCCCCGGGGGAGGTCCTGGTCCTCCTCGGGGCCTCGGGGAGCGGCAAGAGCACCCTCCTCAACCTGGTGGCGGGCCTTCTCCTGCCCGACAGGGGCCGGGTCTTTCTCGCCGGCCGGGAGGTGACCCGGCTTCCCCCGAGCGGAGGCAGGTGGCCTACGTCTTCCAGGACCTGGGCCT
>BBBL01000671.1 GCA_001311545.1 Thermus kawarayensis JCM 12314
CCCAGGGCCCTGAGGCGGGCCTCGGCCAGGAGGGCGTAGAGGGCCCCGTCCTCCCGGAGGAGGCCGTGGGCGGAGAGGAGGAGATCCCTGGCCGCCTCCCCCCCTTCCAGGAGCCCTGGGCCAGGAGGAGGAAGCCCTGGGACCACCCCGCCTGGGGGCCGGCCTGGGCCGCTTCCAGGAGGAGCCGGGCCCTAAGGGGTTCCAGGGCCAAGGCCCCAAGGACCAGGAAGCTCGGGAGGCTGCCCGGGCCCAGGAGGGGAAGGAGGCCCTGGAGGAGGGTCCGGGCCCGCCGGGGCTGGCCCCGGAGGAGGTGGGCCAGGGCCAGGGTGTGCCCGGCCAGGAGGCGCACCCCGGGCAGCTCGTGGAGCAGGAACTCCTCCCCCTCTTCCAGGACCTCGGGGAGGGGAAGGGCGCCGAAGAAGAGCTCCAGGCGGAGGTGGTGGAGCCGGGTCCAGGGGGAAGGGGCCTTGAGGCGGGCCAAGGCGGCATGGGCCAGGGCCTCGGGACGGCCCAGGCGCTCCAGGACCACCGCCAGGGCCAGGTGGAGCCGGGCCTCCGCCTGGGAGTTCCCCCCGGAAGCGGTGGAGGGCCTCCTCCAGGCCACCGCCCCTTCCCTCGGGGGCAGGGCGAGGCCCAGGTGGT
>BBBL01000672.1 GCA_001311545.1 Thermus kawarayensis JCM 12314
GGGCGAAGAGGGAAAGCGTCCGGCTGCCGGGCCAGGAGGAGGGCGAAGGTGGAGGCGGGCAGGTGGGGCACCGGGAGGCCGGAGGCCCGGTCGTAGCGTTGCCCAAGACCCTGGCCCGGGCCTGGGGGTCGTCCACCAGAAGGTCGTAGAGGTTGCCCAGAAAGGCGTTTTGCTCCACCCGGGCCGAGTTCGCCCCCCGCTCCCGGGTGAGGCGGAGGGCGGTGCCGTTTTCCCGGAAGGCGTTCCCCAAAACCGCCACCTCCCGGGCATCCATGAGCACGAGGCCCAGGGTGTTGGCGGCGAAGAGGTTCCCCGCCACCTCGGTCCCCACCTCGTCCTGGACCAAAAGCCCATAGCCCACCGGGCTTCTGTGCCCGTGGAGGCGGTTTCGCGCCACCCGGTTCCCCGCCCCGTGCATGACGGCGTTGCCCACGGCGTTCTCCCGGCTCTCGTTCCCCTCCACCCGCACCTCCCAGGAGAACATCACGTGAAAGCCGTAACGGCCGTTGCGCTCCAGGAGGTTTTCCCGGATGGCCATGCTGGGGCTGTACTCCACATAGATGGCGTCCATGTAGCCCGAAAGGCGGCCCCCCTCCACCCGCACCTCCGGGCTCCGGTAGACCAGGACCCCGGGCGAGG
>BBBL01000673.1 GCA_001311545.1 Thermus kawarayensis JCM 12314
CCCCGAGCCCCACCTCCTCCAGGACCCCAGGGCCTTCGCCGTGGAGAACCTGTTCCTCCGCTACCCCTTTTCCCAGGCCCACCGCGACCGGGTTAAGGCCCTGGCCCAGGCGCTCTTCCGGGGCCTTTCCCCCCTCCACCGCTACGGGGCGGAGGAGGAAAGGCTCCTCCTGGAGGCCGCCCACCTCCACGACATCGGCATGCACATCGGCTACCACGAGCACCACAAGCACGGGGCCTACCTGGTCCTCTCCGAGGCCCTCTTCGGCTTCTCCCACCGGGAACAGGCCCTTCTCGCCCTCCTGGTGCGCTACCACCGCCGGGGAAACCCCGAGGCGGGCCCCTTCCGGGCCCTCTTCCAGAGGGGGGACGGCAAGCGCCTGAAGCGCCTCTCCGCCTCTTGCGCCTGGCCGAGATGCTGGAGCGCACCGCTCGGGGCGGGTGCGGGGGGTACGGGTGGAGGTGGGGGAGCGGGTGAGGCTCCTCCTGGAGGCGGAGGCCGATCCCTGGGCCGAGCGCCTGGAGGCGGAGAAGCAGGCAGGGCTCTTCCAGGAGCCGTTCGGGCGGCCCCTGGAGGTGGCCTGGGCCGGGGTAGAATGAACCGTGGAGCTCTTCCTGGTGCGCCACGCCCTGGCC
>BBBL01000674.1 GCA_001311545.1 Thermus kawarayensis JCM 12314
CGGGCACGGCCTCCTGCACCGCCTTCCCCCTTCTCCCCCACCACGCTCCAGAAGGCCCCGAGGCCCACCACCGTGGCCCCGAGCTCCTTGGCGAGCCTCGCCCCCTGGATGGCCCGCCGCACGGCAGCCCGGGCTTCCCCTTGATCTGGTGGGGAAGGAGGGGTGCGGAGAGAAGGTGGCAGAGGACCTCCCGCCCGTCCGCCGTCCTCACCCCCCGCACCTCCCCCACCTTCATGGGGCGGAAGCGCTCGGCCAGGCCCTCTACCCACTCCTGCCTGAGGAGGCCGAGGCGCACCAGGGGCCTGAGCCAGCGGAAGCGGGGGCTCTGCCAGAAGTCCTCCAGGGTCAGGGGGTGGATGAGGAAGGCGCAGACCACCTGCCTCGCCGAAGGAAGGGGCAGGGGCTCGCCCAGCCTGGGCTCGGTGCCCTCGAGGATCCGCCCCAGGTTCTCCTTGTAGCGCCAGAGGGCGAGGAGGAGGAGGGCAAAAGCGAGGAGCTTTTCCCCAAGGCCAAAGCCCCCAAAGAGCATCACCCCGAAAAGCCCCAGGGGAAGCCCCAAGGAGGCCAAGGACGGCGTAGCCCGTGAGGGCGTAGAGGACGAGGCCCAGGGCCACGGGCACGAAGCCCAGGGCGG
>BBBL01000675.1 GCA_001311545.1 Thermus kawarayensis JCM 12314
GGCCCCCCTACCGCCTCCCGGAGGACCACCCCCTCCTCCAGGCGGCCCTTAAGGCCCTGGGGCAGGAGGAGGCGGGCTTTTGGCCCTTCACCACCGACGCTCCCTACCTGGGGCCAGGGCCCCGGTGCTGGGCTTTGGCCCGGGGACCCCGCCTTGGCCCACACCCCCAAGGAGCACATCCCCCTGGCCGAGGTGGAGGCCGCGGGCAGGGAGTACGCCCTTCTGGTGGAGGCCCTATGGAACGCCGCCTAGTGGCCGGAACCCCCTACCGGAAGCTCCTCACCGCCCCCAGGCCCGTGGCCGAGGGCTCAAGAGGCGCCTCGAGGCCAAGGGCATCCCCGTGCTCTTGGAGACCCCCTTTGCCGGCCTTCCCGAGGCCGCCTTGGGCACCTACATGGGGGATGTGGCCCTCTTCGTGCCCGAGGCCCTTTGGGGGGAGGCCGAGGCCCTTCTGCAGGAGGAGGTTCCATGACCGTGGTGGGCCTGGACCTGGGCGGGACCAAGATCGCCGCCGGGGTCTTTGACGGGGAGAGGCTCCTCTCCAAGGTGGTCCTTCCCACCCCCAAGGAGGGCGGGGTAGCGGTGGTGCGGGCCCTGGCGGAGGCGGTGCAAAAGGCGGAGGAGGGGGCGGG
>BBBL01000676.1 GCA_001311545.1 Thermus kawarayensis JCM 12314
CCCTTGGCCGAACCTCCGCCGGGCGGTGGGGGACGCCGGCCTGGAGATCGAGGCCCTGGTGGCCCAGACCCTGGCCAGCGGTCTCGGGACCCTCCTCCCCGAGGAGGACCAGATGAACGTCTTGGTCCTGGACGTGGGCGGGGGCACCACGGACGTGGCCGTCTTCCGGGAGGGGAGGCTGGCCCACTCCGCCGTCCTTCCCTTGGGAGGGGACCACGTGACCCAGGACATCGCCCAGCTTTTGAAGATCCCCTTTGAGGAGGCCGAGCGGGTGAAGAAGAAGTACGGGGCCGCCTTGCCCGAGCTGGCCGACCCCGAGCTGGTCCTGGAGATCAACCAAGAAGGCGGCTCCCTCGGGGAGGTCCCGGCCCCGGAGCTTGCCCGCATCATCCGGCCCCGGCTTAGGGAGATCCTCCACCTCGCCCGCCAGTCGGTGGACGAGGCCTTGGGGCCTTTGGAGGTCCGGATCAACCGGGTGGTCCTCACCGGAGGGACCGCCCTCCTGAGGGGCTTTGACCTCCTGGCCCGCCAGCAGTACGGCCTTCCCGTGCGCCTGGGTAAGCCCCACGGGGTTTCCGGCCTCACCGATGTGGTGGCCACCCCCGCCCACGCCACCGCCGTGGGGCTGG
>BBBL01000677.1 GCA_001311545.1 Thermus kawarayensis JCM 12314
GTTGCCCAGAGGGCCGGGCCTACCTTGGGGGTGGGGGCGTGAGCTCCCTTGACCCCTTGGGCCTCGGCGCCCCCTGGGGCCTCCCCTCGGGGGTCCACTTCTTCGCCCTCTCCCAGGTCCTCGCGGTCCTCCGGGGGGCGTGCCCCGCCCGGGTCTTGGAGGAGGCCCGCCGGGCCAAGAAGGGGCCCCGCTCCCGGACCTCCCCCCAGGGCAAGGGGGACTCCCTCCGGTCCCAGGCCCTAAAGGCGGTCCTCGCCCGGTTCCCCGGGGACTACCGCCTGCGCTTTAGGGCCCGGCTGGAGCTCTACTTCCCCCAGGCCGTGGTTCGGGCCCAGCTGGACGGGCTCCTCCTGGGCCGGGGCGAGGCGGTGGGGCTCAAGTGGGCGGGAACGGCGAACCTCAAGAGGGACGCCCTCGAGGCCCTGGGGTTTGGCCTCCACAGCTTCGCCCAGAGGAACGGCCTCCGCTCCCTCCTTCTCCTGGTCACGCCTCACCGTGCCCTTCCCCACTCCCTGGCCCCCGTGGGTAGCCCCGCCTACCGGCGGACGGGGAAAGCCCTTGGGCGGGCGGTGGAAGCCCTACGCCAAGGCGCCCCGGTGGCCGGCCGGGGGTGCGGGGCTGCCC
>BBBL01000678.1 GCA_001311545.1 Thermus kawarayensis JCM 12314
CTCCCTCGAGGCGGGCGTAGGCCTCCCGCCTGGCCTCCCCCTTCCCCAGCTCCCCGGCGAGGAGGTAGGCCCGGAGGGCGGCGTCGTCGGCGTAGGGGCTCCCCCCCTGGGTCAGGGCCAGGTACAGGGAAAGGGCCTCCTCCTTCCTTCCCAGGCGCTCCAAGAGGGCCGTGGCCCGCCAGAGCCCTCCGGGGTGCTTTCCAGGTAGCAGGCGAGGGCCTCCTCCACCCTCCTGCCTCCTCCAAGAGGCGGCCTTGGGCGTAGCGGCTCCGGGTGCGGGTAGCGGGCGAAGGCCTGTAGGGCCTCCTCCCGCCTTCCCAGGCGCCAGAGGGCGTAGCCCAGGCCGAGGAAGCCCCTGGGGTCCCTTTCCGCCCAGGCCCGGTAGTGGGGAAGGGCCTCCTCGTAGCGCCCCAGGCGGTAGAGGGCCTGGGCGGAGAGGTCGGGCCTTTCCCCTTGGGGGAGGGCCTTTAGGAGGGCCTCGTAGGCCCGGCCCCTAAAAAGCGCCTCCCAGAGCTTTTCCCCCTGGCCCAGGCGGAGAAGGGCCTGGACGGCCTCCTCCCTGGGGAGAAGCCTCGCCCAGGCGGAGAAGGCCCTGGGGTCCCCCGCCGCCTCCAAAAGGGGCGCCGCC
>BBBL01000679.1 GCA_001311545.1 Thermus kawarayensis JCM 12314
GGGCGGTTTTGGGCGGGGCGGTCACCGCCTGCACCACCACCGCCCAGCAGCCCAACCTGGACGTGGCCATTCTCAACTTCGCCCTGAACCTGGAGTACCTGGAGGGCCTTTTCTACCTGGCGGCCACCGGCCGGCTGGGCGAGCTCAGCCAGGTGGGGGGCAACGCCCAGATCGTCCTTCCCTCGGGCTTCAACGGCACGAGCCCGGTTCCGGGGCTTACGGGGGACCTCCTGGCCCTGGCCAACGAGGTCGCCGACGACGAGAAGGCCCACGTCCTCTTCCTCCGCCAGGCCCTGGGCAGCCAGGCGGCGAGCCGGCCCGTCATTGACCTCTACACAGGAGTTTTCACCCTACCTCTCACCCCCCTTCCCGAGCTTCCTCCTTGGGGGCGAGGTGGCTTTTATCTCGGTCAGTAGCCTCTCCCCAGCTATCCTCTGCGCGTGGCGCCACGCCATCCCCGGAAAGGCCAACCGCACCTCCCTCATGGCGTGAAAGGCCCGTACCACCAGCTCCGCGTGCATGAGCTGCGCCGCGAAGGAACGCGCCTGGCTCCTCCCCTGCCCCAGGTTCTGCTTGTAAAGCCTATGCACCACCTCCGCCTTCCAACGGCAAAACCACGCCTCC
>BBBL01000680.1 GCA_001311545.1 Thermus kawarayensis JCM 12314
GGCCTCCTTGGCCGTGGAGGGGGCGGAGGGGCTGGGGGTGGAGCTTCGCCTCGCCCCCGAGCTCCTCCTTTTTCACGGCTTCAAGGTGGGGGAGGAGGTTTTGGTCTGGCCCGAGGTCTAGGCCTATACTGGGAGCCATGCCCGAAGCCCAGGTGGCCCTGGAATCCGCGGTCCTCACCCACGGCCTGCCCTACCCCTTCAACCTGGAGACCCTCGAGGCCCTGGAGGAGGCGGTGCGGGAGGAGGGGGCAGTTCCCAAGACCATCGCCCTGGTGCGGGGGAGGTGCGCCTGGGCCTCACCCCGGAGGAAAAGGCCCACCTGGCCCAAGGAGGGGCCGACAAGGCCAGCCTCTGGAACCTGGCCGCCCTCCTCGCCCAAGGAAAGAGCGCCGGCACCACCGTGGCCGCCACGGCGCACCTGGCCCACCGGTACGGCCTCCAGGTCTTCGCCACCGGGGGCATCGGCGGGGTGCACCCCGAGCCTTACGACGAAAGCGCCGACCTCGTGGCCCTCTCCCGCACCCCCATCCTGGTGGTCTCGGCGGGGCCCAAGGCCATTCTGGACCTGGGGCCACCTTGGAGCGGCTGGAGACCCTGGGGGTGAGCGTGGTGGGTTACCGCA
>BBBL01000681.1 GCA_001311545.1 Thermus kawarayensis JCM 12314
GCCCCACCACCCCCGGGTACCGCGAACCCCAGGCGGCCTTCACCTCCTCCAAGGCCCCAAGAGCTTCTTCCCGGCTCTCCGCCCCGTACACCCGCCTCAGGTCCTCCGCCAGCAGGCCCCGGTCCCGCGCCCGCACCTGGGACAGGCTCCACCGCACCCCGTGCACCACGCACCGCTGCCATTCCGCCTGAGGGTAGACCCTGCGGATCGCTTCAGGAAGCCCGGGCAGCCCGTCGGTGACAAAGAGCAACACCCGCCGCAGGCCCCGCTGCCAAAGCTCCCCCAGGACCCCCTCCCATCCCAGGGCGCTCTCCGTGGGCAACAGCCAAAACCCCAGGACCCGCCTCTCCCCATTAGGGCGATGCCCAGGGCCACATACACGCTTTCCCGTACGATCCCTTCTCCTTCCCTAAAGACCTTTAGGGAAAGCCCGTCCAGGTAGACGAAGGCCATCTCCTCGGGCAAAGGCCGGGTGCGGAAGGCTCCTGCCGCCTCCAGGACCTCGTCCGTCAGGGCGCTCAGGGTCTCGTGGGAGTAGCGGTGGCCTAAGAGCAGGCTCAATATCTCGGCCGCCTTGCGCTGACTGACCCCGGCGGCGTACAAGGCCACAGCTACTT
>BBBL01000682.1 GCA_001311545.1 Thermus kawarayensis JCM 12314
CGGGACCCGCGCCCCTTGGCCAGGCCCTTTTCCCCCAGGTCGTACACGTACCCCTTTAGGAGGTCCCAGCCTGGTAGGCCACCAGGGGGTCAAAGAGCCGGCGCCTTTCGGGGGTGGCCTGGTAGAGCACCCTTCCCCCGCTGTCCTCCACCCTTTGCACGTAGAGGGGGGCCACCCGGTAACCCCCGTTGACGAAGGCGGCGTAGGCGGCGGCCAGGTCCACCGGGGTGATGGAGGCCCCCCCCGATGGCGATGGCCAAGGTGGGGTACCTCACGGCGAACCCGGCCTGGGAAAGCTTCTCCGCCACCCGCTCCACGCCGATGGCCTGGGCGGTGTAGATGGCGGGCAGGTTCAAGGAGAGGTCCAGGGCGTAGCGCACGGTGACCTCCCGGTTGAGAAAGGTACCGGAAAAGTTCTTGGGCCGCCAGAGCCCCCCGGGCTGGCTGGGGTCGGGGAACTCCAGGGGCTGGTCCGGCACCAGGGTGGCCTGGGTCCAGCCCGCTTCAAAGGCGGTGGCGTAGACAAAGGGCTTGACCGCGCTCCCCGGGTTCCTTAGGGCCCGGGTGGCCCGGTTGTACTCGTCCCCTTCCCGCCGCACCCCCCCCCACCAGGG
>BBBL01000683.1 GCA_001311545.1 Thermus kawarayensis JCM 12314
GGGACAGGGCGGGCTTCAGCACCACCTCCACCAGCCGGGTCTGCCCCGCAGGTCGGTCTTGCGGAGGAGGCGGGCCGCCACCTCCTTGCCGTTCTGCCGCAAGAGGAAGGGGGTTTCCGGGGTCAGGGCCGCCGCCTGGTCGGGGGGCAGGTAGACCTTGGCCAGGAGCTTTCCGTGGTGGCCAGGCGGAAGGCCCGGCTGCCCGTGCCCAGGAACTCCCCTTCCTTGGCGTAGACCTCCACCACTTCCCCGGCGAAGGGGGCCCGCACCACGCTCTCCTTGAGGTTCCGCTCCGCCTGGCGCACCTGGAGGCGGGCGGCCTCCACCTGGAGCTCCAAGAGCCGCACCTCCTCGGCCCGCTCCAGGCGGGCCAGGGCCTCCTTGGCGTTCTCGTAGGCGCCTTGCGCCTGCCGGTACTGGGCCTCCAGGGCCTTCAGGTCCAGGGGGGCCAAGGCCCCCATCTCCAGGAGGGCCTCCCCCTCCTGGTAGCGCCTCCTGGCCGCCTGGAGCTGGGCCTCCGCAGCTTTAGCTGGGCCTCCAGGGCGGCCCGGCTTCCCGCAAGCTGGCTCTTGGTCCGCTCCAGGTTGGCCTCGGCCTGGGCCAGGGCGAGGC
>BBBL01000684.1 GCA_001311545.1 Thermus kawarayensis JCM 12314
CCCAAAGCCCCCCACACCTCCTTCCCGTCAAACCTCGCGTCCGCCAAAAGCCACCCCCCAGTAAGGGCAAACCGCCCCAGGGCCACAAGAGCCGCCTCCCCTTATCCCACCGCATCAGGGTCAGAAGCCGCGCGTGCCCCCGCACCCGCCGCACCTCCTTCCCCCGACGGAAGCGGAGAAGCCGGTCCTTGCTCCTGTAGGCCAGCCCCGTGGTGTCCATGAGGTAGAGGGGGGGAAAGCGCTCCGGGAGGGGCTCCCGGGGAAGAGGCCTGGGGGCGCCCTGGCTCCTGACCCTCCTCTTCAGGGGAAGGCAAGGAGGCCAGGTGGGCCTCCAGTTCCCGGGAAAGCCTCTCCAGGAGGGCCTCAAGGAGTTTGGGGTCCAGGTGATGCACGGCGTAGCGGGCCAGGGACTGGTGGGAGGGGAAGGGCCTTTCCATGAGGTCCTGGAGGAAGGCCTCCGTCTTGCGGTAGGTGAGGCGGAAGAAGGCGCGGTAAAGGTGGAGGGCCAGGTATAGGGCGTGGTCGTAGCGCCAGGGGCGGCCCCGCTTGCCCTTGGGGGTGGGTGGGGCCACCTCCTGGGCCAGGCGCAGGCAGTGTTCCAGGACCTCCTT
>BBBL01000685.1 GCA_001311545.1 Thermus kawarayensis JCM 12314
CGTCCAGAGGCCCCGGAAGAGGTCCTTGAGGAAGGCCCCGAAGGGGGCCACCCGGTCCACCCACACCACGGGGGCCCAGGCCTCGAGGGCGGGGAGGAGCTCCCTGAGGAGCGCCGTCTTCCCGTACCCCGCGGGCGGAGAGCACCACCCCCTCCCGGCGCGCACCGAGAGGAGGACCGCCCGCCCATTTCCTTCCGGCCCACGAACATACTTACAGACTAACAGAGTCTGTAAGTTCGGAAGTCTGTAAGTCTGGAAGTTACAGAGTCTGTGAGTCTGGAAGTTTGGAACTCTGTAACTTCCAGAGTTACAGAGTTTGGGAGTCTGTAACTGAGGAGGCCCTAGACTCCCTGGGGAAGCCCGGGGGGCAGGGCTAGGGGCCCCAGCGGTCCCGGCTTCCCTTCTCCCGTGTTATGCTCTTCTTGTATGCGCCTAACCGTCCACATCCCCGAGGACCTGGCCCGCCTCCTCCGTCAGGCGGCGGAGAACGAGGGGAAGTCCATGAGCGCCCTCACCGCCGAGGCCCTGGAGGCCTACCTCAAGGAGCGCCGGCGCAGGGCCTTGGGCCTGAGGGTCTTGGAGCGGGCCGGGAAGGGCCGGGTGGCCGAGG
>BBBL01000686.1 GCA_001311545.1 Thermus kawarayensis JCM 12314
GGGAAGCCTCCCCGCCCCCCGCCGAGGACCCCCAGGCGGTCCTTTCCCGCCTGGCCCGCCTCCTGGGGGGAAGGCTCCTTTGGGTGCGCAGGCCCAGGGAGGTGGCCGAGCCCGGGGAACCGCTGAGCGAGGAAAACATAGGGGGTACTGGTATATAATGCTCCCATGACCCGGACCACCGAGCTGGGAAGCGAGACCGTGGAGAACATCCTGAAGCGGCTTCGGCGCATAGAGGGCCAGGTGCGGGGCCTGCAGAAGATGGTGGCGGAGGGCCGTCCCTGTGACGAGGTCCTCACCCAGATGACCGCCACCAAGAAGGCCATGGAGGCGGCGGCCACCCTCATCCTGCACGAGTTCCTGAACGTCTGCGCCGCCGAGGTCTCCGAGGGCAAGGTAGACCCCAAGAAGCCCGAGGAGATCGCCACCATGCTGAAGAAGTTCATCTAGGGATGCCCGGGCTTCTCCGGCGGCTTGGCCGCCTCCTCCGGGCCCTCCTCGCCCGCGAGGTTCCCGACGACGCCTTCGCCCTGGGGTTTTTGGTGGGGGAGGAGCGGGCCCTCTACCTCGCCATGGACCCCCGGGACCGGGCCCACGGGGTGCGGGTG
>BBBL01000687.1 GCA_001311545.1 Thermus kawarayensis JCM 12314
CCCCCACCACCTCCCCCTGGAGGCTCAGGAGGGGGCGTACCCGAGTTGCCCACGGTGAGGGGGGCGTCGGTGAAGAGGTACTCCCCCACCTCGGCCCCGATGGAGGGGTCGGGGGTGGGGACCTCCAGGGGGCTATCCCCGAGAGGATGCCGTAGGAGGCCAAGGGCCCTGGCCGTAGGGGAAGCCCACCACCACCACCCCCATCCCCAGGGGAAGGCTCGCGGTGGGGGCCTTGCTGAAGGCCAGCACCCCCGGGGCCTGCACCCCCTTTACCGTGAGGAGGGCCAGGTCAATCCCCGGGTCCACGGCGAAGCGCTCGGCGGGGAAGGTGCGCCCGTCGTAAAGGCGCACGGTGAGGTCGGTCAGGTCCTGCACCACGTGGTAGTTGGTCACGATGCGGATGGGGCTCACGAAGAAGCCGGTGCCCACCACGTCCCCTTCCCCGGCGCTGAGGGGGGTGCCCTGGATCCGCACCACGGCGGGGAGGGCCTTCTTGATGATCTGGCTCCGGGCCACCTCCTCGGGGGAGACCAGGCGCTGGCCCAAGGCCAAGGCCAGAAGGAGGAAGGCAAGGGGGAGAACGGGCATAGCCTTACA
>BBBL01000688.1 GCA_001311545.1 Thermus kawarayensis JCM 12314
TCACCGGGGCCAGGCTCATTGAGGCTATGGCCTTTCCGAGGCCAGCCCCGTGACCCACTCCAACCCGGTGCTGGGGGAGGTGCGCAAGGGCTCCATCGGCATGCCCCTTCCCGGCGTGGAGGCCAAGGTGGTGGACGAGGAAGGAAAGGAACTCCCCCCGGGCGAGGTGGGCGAGCTCGTGGTCAAAGGCCCCAACGTCATGAAAGGCTACTGGAACCGCCCCGAGGAAACCGCAAAGGCCCTCAAAGAAAACTGGCTCTTCACCGGCGACCTGGCCCGCATGGACCAGGACGGCTACTTCTACATCGTGGACCGCAAAAAAAAGACATGATCATCGCCGGCGGCTACAACATCTACCCCAGGGAGGTAGAAGAAGTCCTCTACCAGCACGAAGCCGTCCAGGAAGCCGCCGTGGTGGGCGTCCCAGACCCCTACCGCGGGGAAACCGTGGCCGCCTTCCTCGTCCTCAAACCCGAGTACCGGGAAAAGGTCAGCGAAAAGGACATAGAGCGCTTCTGCCGGGAAAACCTCGCCGCCTACAAGGTCCCCCGCATCATAGAGTTCCGCGAAAGCCTCCCCAAGTCCGGGGTGGGCAAGATCCT
>BBBL01000689.1 GCA_001311545.1 Thermus kawarayensis JCM 12314
AGGCGGCTTCTGGCCCTGGGCCTCAGGCCCGGGGTCCTGGTGGAGGTCCTTCTCCGGGCCCCCCTGGGGGACCCGCTGGAGGTGCGGGCCGGGGACGCCTTCCTCCTCCTGAGGCAGAGCGAGGCCAGCCAGGTCCTAGTGGAGACCTTGGAGGAGGCGTGAGCTGCCCCCGTTGCCATGCCCCCACCCCGGTCCTCAAGGCCGAGGAACGCTGGGCCTGGTGGGCAACCCCAACACGGGGAAGAGCTCCCTCATCAACGCCCTGGCGGGGGCGCGTCTGGAAGTGGGCAACTGGCCCGGCACCACCCTGGAAAGGCTATCAGCCCACCTCCGCCTGGGCGAGGCCCGGGTGGAGCTGGTGGACCTCCCCGGCACCTACAGCCTCCTCCCTACCTCCCCCGAGGAGGGCCTGGTCCTAAAGGAGCTTCTCCTGGACCCGCCGGACCGCCTCCTCTTGGTCCTGGACGGGGGCAACCTGGAGCGGAGCCTGGTCCTGGCCCTGGAGGCCGTGGAGCTGGCCCTTCCCACCGCCGTGGTGGTGAACCTCTTGGACGAGGCCGAGGCCAAGGGCCTGGAGGTGGACCCTCGCCGCCTTGGAGG
>BBBL01000690.1 GCA_001311545.1 Thermus kawarayensis JCM 12314
CCACGCCCAAGGCGGCCCCGGGGACCAGGCCCCGGGCCACGGCCTCCTCCAGGATTCCCCTGGCCCGCATGGCCTAGAGTTTAACCGGTAGGCTATTGGTAGGCAAGTGGTATGCTTGGGGCATGGTGGGGCCGGAGCGGATGGGGGTGATCCCGTGGCGCCCCTAGGACAGGTACCTCGAGGTGGCGGAAGGCCTGCGGGAGGCCCTCCTAAAGGGGGAGTACACCCGCACCCTCCCCCCGGAGCGCCTTCTGGCGAAGCGCTACGGGGTCTCCCGGGACACCTTGCGCCGCGCCCTGGACCTCCTGGAGGAGGAGGGGCTTCTGGAGCGCAGGCGGGGAAGCGGCACCTACGTGGCGCGGCGGGCCACCTTCCGGGCCAGGCTCCTCGGCTTCAGCGAGGAGATGCAGGCCCTGGGGCTCACCCCCGCCACCCGCCTCCTCCGGTGGGAAAAAGGTCCCGCCACGGCGGAGGAGGCTTTCCACCTCCGCCTCTCCCCCGGGGAAAGGGTCTTGCGCCTGGAGCGCCTCAGGCTGGCGGATGGGGAGCCCATGGCCCTGGAACGGGCCACCCTCCCCGCCTGGGCCCTGGAGGAG
>BBBL01000691.1 GCA_001311545.1 Thermus kawarayensis JCM 12314
CTCCCCCACGCCTCCCGTAGTGCCTCCGGGGCGTCCAAAAACCCCTTCACCCGCCGCCACACCCCCTCACCGGGTTCAGGTGCGGGCTGTACCGCGGCAGGTAGGCCACCACCTCCCCCGTCCCGCACCGCCTCCCCCTTCCTCGCCCAGGCGTAGGTGGGAGGCAGGGAGAGCCCAAACCCGCTCTCATCCAAAAAGAACACCCTCAGCCCCCCCTTTCCGCCTCCCCCAGGGCCGCCTTGAACCCCTCCACCTCCTCTTCCCGGGGCTTCCCCGTGGGCACATAGCGCGTCCGTTTCCACCGGTAGCCCATCTCCAGAAGCCTCCGCCGCACCGTCCCCGGGTGGAAGGTCACGAAGAAGCGCCTCTCCAGAGCCTCCAGAAGCCGGGGGGCCGTCCAGGCCTCCTCCCCCCGCAGAAGCTCCCGCAGGAAGGCGCTCATGGCCGGGGTCCACCGGGGCCTGGCCCCGGGGGGCTTACCGTCCTCAAGCCCCTCTATCCCCTCTCTCCAGCCACCGCCTGAGGTCGCGGTGGAGGGTGGTGCGGTCCAGGCCCAGGTGGCGGGCGATCCGGGGAGCCGTCCACCCCTGGGCGGC
>BBBL01000692.1 GCA_001311545.1 Thermus kawarayensis JCM 12314
CCGGTCCGCCCCGAGCTCCGCCGCCCGGTCCAGGCCGAAGAGGAGACGCCTTAAGGTGAGGCCCCGCACCTCCGGGTCCGGGGAGAGCAGGTCCAGGTTCCAGAAGGGGAGGTGGGCCGAGAGGGGGAGGGAAAGCCTTCCCGCCAGCTCCGTGAAGAGGGCGTCCTCCTCCAGGAGGGCGGGCTCCAGGTAAACCTCCAGGCCCAGCCCCAGCGCCTTAAGGCGGGGAAGCCGGTCCAGGACCTGCCCCAAGGGGAGGGCGACGCGGAGGTCCATGCCCCCACCCTAGGGCCTTCCGTCATGGGGGGGTCAGGGGCGGGCCAAGGATATTGACAATGCGTTTTCATCTGCTTTATCATCGGACCGCCCTATACCCCCACGGGGTAACGGGCGGAGGTGAAGCATGCGGAGAACGCTTCCTGCGCTCCTGATGGCTTTGGGACTGGCCCTGGCCCAGAAGCCCGCGGTGGTGGCCACCATTCATCCCCACGGCCTCTTCCTGCGGTCCGTGGTGGGGGACCGGGTGGGGGTGAGCGTCCTGGTGCCCCCTTCCGCCAACCCCCACGTCTTCGACCCCTCCCCCTCCCAG
>BBBL01000693.1 GCA_001311545.1 Thermus kawarayensis JCM 12314
CTCCTCGGTAAGGGTGGGGGCGGGAGGGCGGCTGAACCTCTGGGCCAGGCCCTCCCGGATGAGCCAGGGCCAGGCGGCCTCGAGGCCGGGGAAAAAGGCCTCCTTCACCCCCTCCTTCCGGGCCAGAAAGAGCCTCAGGCCCCTTTCCTCCTCCCTCCCCAGGAGCACCCACTCTGCCCCCGTGGCGGCCTGGACCAGCCGGGCGCCGGCTTGGGTGTAGAGGCCCCCTGCCAGGTCGTAGCCTCCCCGCCAGGGGAGGTCGGGCAGGAGGAGGGCGAGGAGGGTGGGGGGAGGGGCCTTCAGCCTTGGGCCAGGGACTGGGCCAGGCCATACCCCCTGGGGCCCTCAAAGGGCAGGACGAGGCCCTGGCCCAGGGCGAGCCCCAAAAGGAGGAGGCTTGCGAGGATGCTCCGCATGGGGCTATTCTAGCGCCTTTCCCTTAGGACCATGTAGGCGAAGCGGAAAAGCCTCGGGACCGCCGCCAGCGCTTGGGGTCCAGGCCCACCCGGAGGAGCCACTCCAGCCCAAGCCTCTGGCCCAGAGGGGGGTCTTTGCGCCTCGCCCGCCAGCACGTCCAGGG
>BBBL01000694.1 GCA_001311545.1 Thermus kawarayensis JCM 12314
CTCCTCCGGGGCCTCAAGGCCGCCCGGGAGGTCCTGAAGGCGAGAAGGCCCAAGGCGGTGCTCTCCACCGGGGGCTACGCGGGCTTTCCCGCGGCCTTTGTGGCCGAGCTCCAGGGGATTCCCGTCCTCCTCCACGAGCAGAACGCCAAACTGGGCCTGGCCGTGAGGCTCCTCGCCCCCTTAAGCCGGGGGCTCGCCCTCAGCGTGCCCCTTCCCCTGGCCAGGGGGCTCGCCACCAAGGCCAGGGTGGTGGGCTACCCCGTGCGGGAGGTGCGCTTTCCCCAGGCCGAGGCCAAGGCCCGCCTGGGGTTTGACCCCAAAAAGCCCCTCCTTCTGGTCCTGGGGGGAAGCCAAGGGAGCCTGGAGCTCAACGAAAGGCTTCCTCCCCTCCTCAGACCCCTGGGCCTTCCCGTCCTCCACCAGGTGGGGGAAAGGTGGGTGGAGCGCTACCGCCACCTGGAAGGGGAAACCTACCGCATCCTGGGCTTTCTGGAGGCGCCCTTGGCCATGAGCGCCGCCGACCTTCTCCTGGCCCGGGCCGGGGCGGGCACTCTGGCCGAGGCCGCCTTCCACCGGCTCCCCG
>BBBL01000695.1 GCA_001311545.1 Thermus kawarayensis JCM 12314
TTGCCCTTAGCCCCCATCAGGCTGTAGGAAAGCCTCTGCCCGTCCTTCAGCAGCAGCGTCCCCACCCAGTCGTGGCTCAGGAAAGGACCCCCCTGGTCGTGGTGCACCAGGGCCCTGGGGAGCCTCCCCACCTGGGCCTGGAGAAAGGCCTTGGCCTCCTCCCACGCCTCCAGAGCCAGCTCCGCCGAAGGGGACGGGCCCAGGCCGAAGGCCACCACCGTCCGCGTCCTGTGGTCCAAGATGGGTACGAACCAGGCCTTCCCTCCCCGGTAGGGCAGGAGGGTGAAGTCGGTGTACAGGAGCTCGAAGGGCTCAGGCTCCCTTTGCTTCAGCAGAAAACCCCGGAGGTCGGCCTTGTCCCCCGCCAGGAGCACAATCTGCAGCAGGGGGTTGGGCTTGGGCCTCCGGACAGCGCGCTTCAGGGAGAGGTGGAAGTCCTGCAGTAGGCGGTGAATCCGTTTGTGGTTGACCGGGATTCCCTTCCTGTGGAGCTCCTCGGTGACCCGGCGGTAGCCGTACTCGGGGTGCTCCAGCAGGATCTCTTCAATGGCCCTCTTGAGGCGGAGTTCCTCTTCCTCCCT
>BBBL01000696.1 GCA_001311545.1 Thermus kawarayensis JCM 12314
GGACCGCTCCACGGAACCCGTGGGGAGCTTCGCGTTGCAAAGCTTGTTAGCCTCGTAGAGGATTGAAACATCGCTGAGGGGAATGTGGAAGGCATCCTGGCGGCCACCGGTTGCAAAGCTTGTTAGCCTCGTAGAGGATTGAAACTCGAGGAGGTCCTGGCGCATGGCGGGGGCCTTGCGGGCAGGTTGCAAAGCTTGTTAGCCTCGTAGAGGATTGAAACGTGGAGCTCGTGCTCCCGGACAGGGCGGACACCAGAGTTGCAAAGCTTGTTAGCCTCGTAGAGGATTGAAACGCGGTCAGCCCCTCCTGGATGCCCTGGGCTATCTCGCGTTGCAAAGCTTGTTAGCCTCGTAGAGGATTGAAACAGGGGTTGGAGGAGCCCGTAAGCCCGGGCCTGCCAGAGTTGCAAAGCTTGTTAGCCTCGTAGAGGATTGAAACCAGGACGTCTTTCCACTCCATCAGCAGACCACCCCCGTTGCAAAGCTTGTTAGCCTCGTAGAGGATTGAAACAAGGAGCTTCGGGAGCGGGTGGAGGCGCTGGAGGTGGTTGCAAAGCTTGTTAGCCTCGTAGAGG
>BBBL01000697.1 GCA_001311545.1 Thermus kawarayensis JCM 12314
CCAACGCCGGCAAGTCCAGCCTCCTCGCCGCCACCACCCGGGCCCACCCCAAGATCGCCCCCTACCCCTTCACCACCCTAAGCCCCAACCTGGGGGTGGTGGAGGTCTCCGAGGAGGGGCGCTTCACCCTGGCGGACATCCCGGGGATCATTGAGGGGGCAAGCCAGGGGAGGGGCCTGGGCCTGGAGTTTCTGCGCCACATCGCCCGCACCCGGGTCCTCCTTTACGTTCTGGACGCTACGGAGGAGCCCCTCCTCGCCCTGCGCACCCTCCGGCAGGAGGTGGGGGCCTACGACCGGGGGCTTCTCCTGCGGCCGAGCCTGGTGGCCCTCAACAAGGTGGACCTCCTTTCGCCGGAGGAGGTCAAGGCCAGGGTGGCCGAGCTGGCCCGGGAGGGGCTTCCGGTGGTCCCGGTAAGCGCCCTCACCGGGGAAGGGCTTCCCGGGCTAAAGGAGGTCCTTTGGAACCTGGTGCAGGCCACCCCCGCCCCCGAGCTCCCCAAGCCCGCGCCCCGGACCGAGGTGAAGGCAGGGGTGGAGGTGGTGCCTTGGAGGAGGGTGTTTGAGG
>BBBL01000698.1 GCA_001311545.1 Thermus kawarayensis JCM 12314
CAGGCCAGAAGCTCCTCCCGCTCCACCCCCAAAAGCTCCGGCCTGAGCCCGGGAAGGGCCCCCCGCACCCTGCGGTAGGCCTCGGGAAGGGGAACCCCCTTGCGCACCAGGAGGTCCACCGCCTCCGAGGCCAGCACCTCGGGGGAGAACTCCGCCAGGAGGCGCTCCGGAAGAAAACCCCCCTCCTCCAGGGCCACCCGGGTGAGCTCCACCGCCGCCTCGGCCACGAAGAGCATCTCGGCGAGGGGCTCCAGGACCCGGTGGAGTGGTCGTTCAGGTCGGTGAAGGGGGTGTTGTGGTTCAGGAGGGCCAAGGGGGCATACCCCCCCAGGAGGCGGCCGGCGTAGATGCGGGCGTGCTCCAGGACCACGGGGTTGTGCTTCTGGGGCATGAAGCTGGACCCCTGGGAGAGCCCCTCCCCCACCCCGAAGGCCTCCCGGGCGGCAAAGGCCAGGAGGTCCGTGAGGAAACGGCTCAGGCTCGCCCCCAGGCCCGCCAGGCCGAGGCCAGCTCCAGGGCGTAATCCCCCGAGGCCACGGCGTCCAGGGTGTTCTCCACCGGCCCCTCA
>BBBL01000699.1 GCA_001311545.1 Thermus kawarayensis JCM 12314
GGGGGCGGCGGCCATCGCCGCCCGCTACCTGGGCCTGGCCCGGGGGAGATGGACCTCTATGTGGCGGGGGGGCTGGGCATCGCCGCCTTCGTGGTCCTCTCCCCCTGGCTCAGAAAGGTGGTGGTGGCGCGGTGAGGACGGAGATGGAGGAGTTCCTGAGGCTCTTGGAGGAGGCCTCCGTGGTGCGGACGGACGGCACCGGGCAGTACTACCTCATCCGGCACCCGGAGCGCGGGTGGAGGCTCTACCAGCGGGGCATCGAGGCGGCCTTCCTGTTGGCCCAGGGGGAGGACGCCCTCTACTGGGCCCCGGAGTTCCGGGTGCCCCTCCCTGAGGTGGAGGCTTAGGGGGCGATGGCCCGCCTGGCCTTGCTCTTGGCCCTGGCCCTCCCCGCCCTGGCCCAGGGCCTCACCCGGGAGGAGGCCCGCCTCCTGGACCGCCTGGCGGAGGAGGCCCTGAAGGCCGACCCTGCCTATCTCCAGGCCCTGGCTGACCTGGAGGCCGCCCGCCAGACCCTCGGAATACTCGGGGCGCTCTCCGCCGAGGCGGGGGTCAGCCTGGCGGGGG
>BBBL01000700.1 GCA_001311545.1 Thermus kawarayensis JCM 12314
CTCGCCAGGGAAGTGGGGGGGTCGGCGGTGAGGTGGACCCGGAGGAAGGCCCGCTTGCCCGCGAGGAGGGCGAGGTCCCGGTCCATGAGCACCTGCCCCCACTCGTAGTCCATCCGGAGGCGGGTGGCGGGCGGGGTGACCTCCACGGAGAGGGGCTGGGTCCGCGCCAGGCTCCCGGAGGCCGCCCTCAGGGTGAGGCTGTGGGTCCCGGTGGGCGTGGAGGAGGAGGCGGAGAGGGTGAAGCGCACCGTCTGGGAGCGTCGGGGGAGAGGCTCACGCTGGTGGGGGAGAGGGCGAGCCCGCTGGGAGCCCCCACCAAGGAGAGGGAGACCGTCCCGGAGAAGCCTCCCCGCGAGGTCAGGGTGGCCTGGAAGGAGGCCTGTCCGCCCTGGGGCACCTGGAGGGAGGCGGGGTCGGGCGGGGAGAGGGTGAAGTCGGGCGCGGGGTTCACCGCGAGGGTGAGGTCCGCCTCCCGGACCAGGCTCCCCGCCGCCCCCCGCACCTTGAGGCGGTAGGTGCTCGTGGGGGTGGCGGAGGAGGCGGAGAGGGTGAGGG
>BBBL01000701.1 GCA_001311545.1 Thermus kawarayensis JCM 12314
CTTAAGGCGGTGGCCACGCCCCTGGTTCTCCTCCTGGATGCCGACCTTCTGGGCCTGAAGCCCGAGCACCTCCACGCCCTCCTGGCCCCGGTGGCCCGGGGAGAGGCCGAGATGACCGTGGGGGTTTTCCGAGGGGGGCGGCTCTCCACGGACCTGGCCATGCGCCTCACCCCCTTCCTCTCGGGGCAACGGGCCCTGGCCACAGAGGCCCTCAAAGGGGTGCCCGGCCTGACGGGTGCCCGCTACGATCTGGAACTCCTCCTCACCCGGCACGCCCGGGCCGGGGCTGGCGGGTGCGCTACCTTCCCCTTCCCGGGGTGAGCCAGGTGATGAAGGAGGAAAAGCGCGGCCTCCTCAAGGGCTTCCTCCACCGGTTGCGCATGTACTGGGAGATCCTGCGCTACCGCCTCAAGGCGGGCTAAAGCGCAAAAGCTCCACCCAGCCTCCCCCGCCCGGTAGGCCACCACCCCAGGCCCGGCACCAGGTAAAGCTCCTTGAGATCGGTTCCCCCCTCTCCGTCGGTATAGGCCACCCGCACCCGGTAGGCGTTGAAG
>BBBL01000702.1 GCA_001311545.1 Thermus kawarayensis JCM 12314
CCTCGAGCCTGGACCAGATCGGCCCCATGGCCCGATCCGTGCGGGACCTCGCCCTCCTCATGGACGCCATGGCCGGCCCCGACCCCCTGGACGCCACCAGCCTGGACCTTCCTCCCCGCTTCCAGCAAGCCCTAAAAGAGCCCCTTCCCCCTTGCGCCTCGGGTGGTGCGGGAAGCCCTCCTTGGGAATAGCCCCGGGGTGGAAGGGGCTTTGGAGGAGGCCTTGGGCGTCTTCCAGGGGCTTGGCTTGAGCGTGCAGGAGGTCTCCTGGCCCTCCTTGCCCCAGGCCCTGGCCGCCTACTACATCCTGGCCCCCGCGGAGGCCAGCTCCAACCTGGCCCGCTACGACGGCACCCTGTACGGGGTCCGGGCCGAGGGGGAGGAGGTGGAAGGGGTGAGGATGGCCACCCGGGCCCGCTTTGGCCTCGAGGTCAAAAGGCGGGTTCTCATGGGCACCTTCGTCCTCAGTAGCGGCTACTACGAGGCCTATTACGGGAGGGCCCAGGCCTTCCGCCGCCGCCTCGAGGCCGAGGCCAGGGCCCTCTTCCAGGAGGT
>BBBL01000703.1 GCA_001311545.1 Thermus kawarayensis JCM 12314
GGGGGAAGGACCTCGAGGCCGACCTCAAGGCCTGGGGGAGGCGCTACCCCGGGAACGAGGAGAAGGCCCGGAGCCTGGTGAAGGCCTTGCGGCGTCCCGAGGGGGTGAACCCCATCACCCTGGTGGTGGACGACGCCACGGGAATCACCCCGAGCGCCGTCCCCTGGATGGTGGCCTTCGCCGAGGTCTCCACCCTGGTCCTCGCCGTCCACCCGGAGACCCTGAGGAAGGAGGGCACCAAGCGCCTCTGGATGCGCCTGGACCGGGTGGACCTCCCGCCCCTCTCCCCCAAGGAGACCCGGGAGCTGGCCCGAAACTTAGTGGAGCGCTACGGGGTGGTGGCCGAGGACCTCGAGGCCTACCTCAACCGGGTGGTGAGCCTCTCCGCCGGGGTGCCGGGGGAGGTGGAGCGCCTGGTGCGGTACGTGAGCGCCGAGGACATCGTGCGGAACCGGGACGTGGGCACGGGCTACGCCGAGGGGCTGGCCCGGCGGGAGGAGCGGGGCATCGCCCTGGCCCCCATCCTCCTGGTGGCGGGGGCGCGGCCATCG
>BBBL01000704.1 GCA_001311545.1 Thermus kawarayensis JCM 12314
AAGCCACGTGGAAGCCCTCTGGCCCTACCTCGAGGCCCTGGCCCCCGAGGGAGGCGGCCTGGTCCACGCCGGGGGGCCGGGGGCTGGCCACTACGCCAAGATGGTGCACAACGCCGTGGAGTACGGCTCATGGAGGCGTACGCCGAGGGGGTGGAGCTCCTCGCCGCAGGAAGGGAGCTTGGCATCAACCCCGCCAAGGTGGTCTCCGGCTGGAGGCAGGGGACCATCGTCCGGGGCTTCCTCCTGGACCTCCTCGCCGAGGTCCTGGCCGAGGGGGTTGACGGGATCGCCCCCATGGTCGCCGAGACCGGCGAGGCGCGCTGGGCGCTGGCGGAGGCCCTAGAGAGGCGGGTGAGCCTCCCCGCCATCGCCCAGGCCTTCTTCGCCCGGCTGGAAAGCCAGGACGCAAAGAAGCTCCGCTTCCGCATCCTCGCCGCCCTGCGCCACACCTTCGGCGGCCACCCGGTGGTGCGGGAAGAGGGAGGAGGCCGGGAATGAAGCGGGCGGGTCTACAGGGCTGGGCGGTGGAGGCCTACCCGAGCCGCCTCCAGGCC
>BBBL01000705.1 GCA_001311545.1 Thermus kawarayensis JCM 12314
AACCTCCCCACCTGGGCCTGGAGAAAGGCCTTGGCCTCCTCCCACGCCTTCAGAGCCAGCTCCGCCGAAGGGGACGGGCCCAGGCCAAAGGCCACCACCGTCCGCGTCCTGTGGGGAACGTAGCCGCCAAGGCGGCTGACCCAAGATGGGTACGAACCAGGCCTTCCCTCCCTGGTAAGGCAGGAGGGTGAAGTCGGTGTACCCGCTTTCCCGAAGGGAAACGCCTTGTGGAGCTCGAAGCTCAGGCTCCCTTTGCTTCAGCAGAAAACCCCGGAGGTCGGCCTTGTCCCCCGCCAGGAGCACAATCTGCAGCAGGGGGTTGGGCTTGGGCCTCCGGACAGCGCGCTTCAGGGAGAGGTGGAAGTCCTGCAGTAGGCGGTGAATCCGTTTGTGGTTGACCGGGATTCCCTTCCACAAGCTTAGCCTTCGGGCTGACGTGGAGCTCCTCGGTGACCCGGCGGTAGCCGTACCCAAGCTACGCTTCGCGTGACCGGGGTGCTCCAGCAGGATCTCTTCAATGGCCCTCTTGAGGCGGAGCTCCTCTTCCTCCCC
>BBBL01000706.1 GCA_001311545.1 Thermus kawarayensis JCM 12314
CCCTGGTGGCCATGCTCATGGCCCTGGAAGCTCTTTCCAAAAGGCCCCTGAAGGGGAGGGTGCGCTTCCTGGCGGTGGTGCAGGAGGAGGTGGGGGGCCTGGGAAGCCGCTACGCCGCGGGGAGGCTTTCCCCCTGGCCTTCGTCCTGGGAGAACCCTCGAGGCGGAGGCTCGTGCGGGGGCACCGGGGCCGGGCGGAGGTGTGGGCGGACTTTGAAGGGGAAGAAGCCCACGCCGCCCTGTCCGGGCCGGAAAACCCCCTCTTTGACCTGGCGGAGTACCTCCTGGCCCTAAAAGAGCTTTCCCTCCCCCAAGGGGTGAAGCTCACCCCCACCCGGGTGGACACCTACCCCGGGGCCAGGAACCAGACCCCCGGGGTGGTGCGGCTCTACCTGGACGCGCGCTACGAGCCGGAGGCCGACCTGGAGAAGCTTTTAGAGCGCCTGAGGACCCTGGGCCCCCCTCCCTCTACGTCCCCGAGGAGGAGCGGACCTCGGGGGAGGTGCGGATGACCCTCCCCGCCCTCTGGCCCCCCTACCGCCTCCCGGA
>BBBL01000707.1 GCA_001311545.1 Thermus kawarayensis JCM 12314
CCTCGTCCCGGGGGTGACCACGTCGGTGTGGCCTTCCAGGAGGAGGCCCCCCTCCCCTTCCCCCAGGTCCGCCACCCAGGTTGGGCCGCCCGGGGGCCGCCTCCTGGCGGAAGGCCTTAAGGCCCCGCTCCTTCAGGTAGTCATCCAGGAAGTCCACCACGCCCTTCTCCCCCGGCCCGGGGTAGTGGCTGGGGATCCGCACCAAGGCCCTGAGGAGGTCCACCACCTCCCTTTCCTCCACCGCCTCCGCCGCCAAGAGGGCCCTCTCCATATCCTCACCTTCAGAGAGGCGGGGTGAAACGGCCGTCCACCGCCGTCCAGCCCCCGTCCACCAGGAAGAGGGTCCCAGTGATGTAGCTCGAGGCGGGGGAGGCCAGGAAGACCACCGCCATGGCCACCTCCTCGGGCCTGCCCCAGCGGCCCAAGGCCGTCTTCTCGGCGTAGGCCCGGTACCACTCGGGATGGGCCTTGATGGGGGCGGTGAGGGGGGTCTCGATGGGCCCGGGGGCCACGGCGTTGGCCCGCACCCCATAGGGCCCGAGCTCCGCGG
>BBBL01000708.1 GCA_001311545.1 Thermus kawarayensis JCM 12314
ACCTCCACCTCCATGCCCCGAGGATACCCCTTCCCCGACGGGACCAAATGCCCCCTCGCCCAAGCCGGGCCTCCATGGGGCCGCCTTTTGGGGTACTTAGAGGCGGAAGGGGTCCCTCAAGCCCGCCCGGGCGATGGCCAGGGCCTCCTCCGGGGCCCAGGAGAGGGCCAGCACCCCCCGGTAGGCCCTGAGGGCCCGCTCCCGCTCCCCGGCCAGGTCCAGAAGCTGCCCGAAGCGGGCGAGGACGTAGCCCGGGAGGTACCCCGGGTGCTGGAAGTCCATGCGGAAGACCTCCTCCATGAGGCTTAGGGCCTCCCGCCACTCCCCCGCCGCCAAGTAGATCTGGGCCGCCAGGTACAGGGCCTCGGGGCTTCCCACGGCGAAGAGCCCCTCCAGAAGTCCCGCCCAGTCGTCCTCCTCCCTAAGCTGCCAGGCCCGGTCTAAAAGGGCCCTTTCCCTTTCCGCCTCCCCTGGCTCGTGGGCCTTGCAGGGCCTCGGGGAAGACCTCCGCCAGGAAGAGGTAGTCCAAAAGCTCGCCAC
>BBBL01000709.1 GCA_001311545.1 Thermus kawarayensis JCM 12314
CGGCGGAGGGTGCGGAGGAGGGTGGGGGAGGTGAGGAGGAGGCCCACCCCCAGGCGCTTTAGGCGCTCGTAGAAGGCGGCGGGGCTTGGGTGGTCGGGGCGGTCCTCCAGGAGGAGGCTGGTTCCCCCGAGGAAGAGGGGGGCATAGAGGCCAAAGGAGTGCCCCACCACCCAGAAGAGGTCGGCGGTGGTGTGGAAGACCTCCCCGGGCTTCAAGTCAAAGAGGTGGCGCAGGGCCCAGGCCACCCCCACCATGTACCCCCCGTGGCCGTGGAGGACCCCCTTGGGGGTGCCGGTGGAGCCGGAGGTGTAGAGAAGGAAGAGGGGGTGGTCCGAGGGGACGGGATGGGCCTCCTCGGGCCTGCCCTCCGTGGCCCGTTCCAGGAACTCCGTGGTGCCCCGAAGGTGCCAGAGGACGGGCAGGTGCAGCCCGAAGAGGGCCGCCTCCACCACGGGGCGCAAGGGGACGAGTTGCCCCCGGCGGTAGTGGCCGTCGGCGGCGATCAAAAGCCGGGCCTGGCAGGCGAGGAGGCGGGCCCTC
>BBBL01000710.1 GCA_001311545.1 Thermus kawarayensis JCM 12314
GGCCTGGTGGAGGAGGTCCGGCCCCTCCTCGCCCAGCGCCCCAAAGACCCCCACCTCGCCGAGGGGGTAGCCCTCCTGGCCCTGGGGGTAGGGGAGGGGAGGGTGGCCCTGGAGCTGGACCGGGCCTTTGACCCGCCCTTGAGGGACCGCTTTCCCCGCTTGGAAGGGCCCCTGGAGGCAGCGGAGGAGGGGAGGTCCTTGGTCCCCTTGGAGCTCTTCCTCCCCCTGGGCCGGGCGGACGCGCCCCTCCCTCCCTTTGCCCAGGAGGTCTTCCGGCCGTGGCTTCCCCGCCTGGGGGTGGAGGAGCTCGCCTCTTGGGGTAGGCCCTTCCTGCGCTCGGGCCTCCTTTCTCCGGAGGACGTGGGACAGGAGATGCGGGAGGGGGTGGTGCGCCTGCGCTCCCTGGAGGAGGGGAGGCCGCCCTTCGTGCCCTCGGCGAGCCTAGGGGAGCTCCTCGGGGCCTCCCCGGAGGAGCGGGAGGCGGCCGCGGCCGCAGCTTCCCCCGAGGAGGTGGCCCACTTCCGCAAGGCCTTCCCGG
>BBBL01000711.1 GCA_001311545.1 Thermus kawarayensis JCM 12314
CCTTCTGGCAAGGGGGCCGGTCAGGAGGTCCGTTCCTCATCGGAAATGCATACGAGGTGAAAACTCCTGGGAAGTAGTTGGGATAGTTCATGGCGATGTAGCGGCTGTGGAGCCAAGCCCGGAAGCTCCACTCGGGGTCCTCCTTCACCCGGGGGAGGCCCATGTAGTCCCGCCAGAAGTTCCAGGCCTCCATCCCCGAGCGCTCGCCAGGGTTCAGGACCTTCAGGTAGAAGGGCACCACCTCCTCCACCGCCCTCCCCGAGGCGTCCCGCCCGGAGAGGACGAGCTCGTACTTGAAGGGCCCCTGGGGCGGGGCTCCTGTGTCCACCTGGAAGGTGAGGGTGGCGGTGGGGCTGGCGGGGGTCAGGGTGAGGTTATCCGCAGGGTGCGTGACCCCGGGGTAGCGGCTCGCGTCCCAGCCCGGGCAGGTGGAGGTGCCCTTGGCGCAGGGGTCGGCCAGGCGCACGGTGAGGGCCACGGAGTCCACCTTGGGGTCGTTGAAGGTGACCCGCACCGGGACCTGGACCTGGC
>BBBL01000712.1 GCA_001311545.1 Thermus kawarayensis JCM 12314
CCGCCCTCAGGGCGGCCTCCCGGAACCGGGCCTCCACCCAGCGGGCCGAGGGGGCGCGGCCCTTGCGCCTTCCCTCTCGGAATGTGAAAATAAGCACATTCCCTTGGGGCGGGCCCAGCTCCAGAAGCGCCCCCTGGGCCGTCCGGGAAAGGGGCACGAGCCTTTCCTTGTTGCCCTTGCCCACCACCCGCACCGCCACGGGGTGGCCGCCCTCTAGGACCAGGTTCCGCCCCTTCAGGGAGAGGGCCTCGGAGATGCGCAGGCCCGTGCCGTAGAGAAACCGGGCCAGGGCCAGGAGAAGCCGGGCTTCCTTCTCCTCCGAGAGGGCCTCGAGGAAGCGCCTGAGCTCCTCGGGGCTCGGGTGCAGGGGAAGCCTCCGGCCCGCCTTGGGACGGCCGATGCCCTCGGTGGGGTCGGGGACCTCCTCCCCCCGGATCTCCCGCAGGTAGCGGTAGTAGCTCCTGAGGGCGGCCAGGAACCCCTGCACCGCCGGGGGGGCCCAGCGCTTGGCGAGGAGCAGGG
>BBBL01000713.1 GCA_001311545.1 Thermus kawarayensis JCM 12314
CTTAGGGGCCTCAAGGCCGGCTTGGTGGAGGCCCGGGACTTCGGCGCGGGGACGAGCAGCCGCTCCACCAAACTTCTCCACGGGGGGGTGCGCTACCTGGAGCTGGCCGTCAAACGCCTGGACCGGCGCCAGTTCAAGCTGGTGGTGGACGCCCTTAGGGAGCGGAGGGTGGTGATGGACCTTGCCCCCCACCTGGCCCGGCCCCTCACCGTGGTCACTCCCCTGTTCCGGCCCCTGGAGATCCCCTACTACTCCCTGGGGCTCAAGGCCTACGACCTCCTCGCCGGGGGAAGGCGCCTCGCCCCCAGCCGCTACCTCTCCTCCAAGGAGGTGAGGAGGCTCTTCCCCGACCTTCCCGAGACCCTGGGGGGCGTGGCCTACCAGGACGGGCAGTTCGCCGACTTCCGCCTGAACCTCGCCCTCGTGCTCTCCGCCTTAGAACGTGGAGCAGTGGCCCTGAACCACGCCGAGGCCACCGCCCTCCTGGTGAGGGACGGGCGGGTGCGGGGGGCGGTGGTGCGG
>BBBL01000714.1 GCA_001311545.1 Thermus kawarayensis JCM 12314
CTAAGGCCAGGGCCTCCGGGGGCAGGGCCAAGGGCCCCGAGAGGCGGGCCAGGAAGGCTCCCAAAAGCCCTCCCAGGACCAGGGCCGGGGTGTAGGGCCCCCCGTAGGCCCGCACCCCCTGGGCCAGGAGGAGGAGGAGGAGCTTGGCCGCGAGAAGGGAGAGGAGGGCCGAGGAGGAGAGCAGAGGGGTGGTGGCCACCGCCACCCAGCCGAGGCCCGCGCCAAGGCCTCGGGCAGGAGGAGGAGGCTAAGCCCCAGGGCCAGGCCCAAAAGCCCGTGCCTGAGGGGAAAGGCCAGGGGCTTGAGCCGCTTTTCCAGGAAGCGGCTGCCTTCCGTGAAGGAGGCGGCAAGAAGCGCCGCCAGGAGGCCGGTGAGCACGCCTGCGGGCAGGGCCTCGAGGCCCACCTCCACCCGGAAGGGGAGGAGGGGGGTGTAGCCGAAGAAGGCCCCGTACACGGCGAAGCCCGCCAGGGCCCCGATCAAGGCCGGGGTGAGGGCGCGGGCCTCCAGGAG